>JANLXD010000132.1:0-4477 GCA_031364935.1 Candidatus Eiseniibacteriota bacterium | reverse complement strand
GCGATCACCAGGTCGGCCTTGGCGGCCAGCGCGGCGACCCACGCCGGCTCGGGGCCGGGCACCAGCGAGAGGAGGATCACGGGGAGGTCTCCGATCAAGAGCGAGCGGACCGCGCTCGGCACCAGGGCGACGCTCGCGTCGGTCCACTCCAAAACGATCTGCTCGGAACATATGAAGCCCGCGACCCCCTCGCGAACGTGGCAGAGCGCGGTGGCGCGGGCCGTCAGCCGCGGCGAGCCGGACGGCGCTCCCGCGCGCTGGATGCGGAAGAGGCGCGCCGGGTGCAGCCGGGCCATGTCGCCGAGAACGGCTGCGAGGCTCCCGGACCGGGCGGGGTCGAGCGGCACCACCACGTTGGCGAGCGCGGCGCGGTAGAAGGCGTTCGACCCGGGCGGCGACTTCCACATCGAGCGCATCTCGTGCTCGAGGGCCGTGGCGTCGAAATCGCGCCGTCCCTCTTCCCCCAGGAGGAGAAAGGGATCGCCGGCTCCCGGCGCGGCGCCGGCCGGCATCGAAGCGGGACTCACACCCGGTACCAGTGCCGGCCGTCCCGTTCGATCAGCTCGTCGGCCTCGCGGGGACCCCACGTGCCGGCGGGGTAAGGGAAAAGCGGCGGCTGCCCGGTCTCCGCCCACGCGCGGGCGATGGCGTCCACGCGCTCCCACGCCAGCTCCACTTCGTCCTCGCGCGCGAACAGGGTCGAGTCGCCCAGGTTGCAGTCGAGGAGCAGGCGCTCATAGGCGTCGGGCGGCTCGGCGCCGAACGCGGTGAGGTAGTTGAAATCCATCCGCACGGGCTGGATGCGAAGGGCTTGGCCCGGGGCTTTGGTCCCGAACGACAGCGAGATCCCCTCGTCCGGCTGGATCCGAAGCCGAAGCACGTTCGCTTCGAGCGGCCCGCACCCCACCGCACGGAACAGGGAATAGGGCGGACTCCGGAACGCGATCGCGATCTCGGTGGCGCGCTTGGCGAGGCGCTTTCCCGAGCGCAGGTAGAAGGGCACGCCCGCCCAGCGCCAGTTGTCCACCTCCAGCTTCACCGCCAGGTAGGTCTCCACGGTCGAATCGGGGCGCACGCCCGGCTCCTCGCGGTACCCGACGACGGGCTGCCCCGCGACCGAGCCGGCCGCGTACTGGCTGCGCACGGTGCGGCGGGCTACCTGCGCCGGAGCCAGCGGCTCCATGGCGCGGAGCACCTTCGCCTTCTCGTCGCGCACCGAGTCGGCCTCGAAGCGCGCCGGCGGCTCCATCGCCGTCAGCGTGAGAAGCTGGAGCATGTGGTTCTGGAGCATGTCGCGGAGCACCCCGGCCCTCTCGTAGTAGCCCGCGCGCGCTTCCACGCCGACCGTCTCGGCCACGGTGATCTGGATATGGTCCACGTGCCGGCTGCTCCAGAGCGGCTCGAAGATCCCGTTCGCCAGGCGCAGCACCAGGATGTTCTGCACCGTCTCCTTGCCGAGGTAGTGGTCGATCCGAAAGATCTGCCGCTCCTCGAAGCAGGCGTGGATGAGGGCGTTCAGCTCGCGCGCGGACGCGAGGTCGTGCCCGAAGGGCTTCTCCACGACCACGCGCGTCCAGGCCCCCGGCTGCTTCGTGCGGGCCAGCCCCGAGCGCTCGAGGTTCTGGAAGATCGCGGGAAAGGAGTCGGGAGGAGCGGCCATGTAGTAGATCCGATTTCCGGGCGTCGCGCGCTGCCGCTCCAGCTTCTCCAGCACCGCGCCCAGCCCACGATAATCGTCGGCGTTCTCGAACTCGCCGGAACAGTAGAAGAGGGAGGCAGCGAATCGCCGCCACTCGGCTTCCGGGATCCCGCGCTCGGTCGCAAGCTGCTCCAGCTCGGCGCGAAACTCGTCGTCGGTCATCCGGCGGCGGGCAAAGCCCACCACCGCGGTCATCGGGTGAAGGAGCCGATCCCTGGAAAGCTGGAGAAGCGCGGGGAGGAGCTTTCGGTGCGTCAGGTCGCCGCTCGCCCCGAACACCACGAACGTGCAGGGCTCGGCGGCGTGCAGCGTGACGCTTCCTTCGCGCAGCGGATTCGGAGCAGGTTCCAGCGCGGTCGCGGCATCCGGGGTCATCGGGGAACGTCCGGCGGGTTCACGCCGTCTTCACGGGGTGGCCCCCGAACTTGTTCCGGAGCGCGGCGAGAAGCTTGGCTCCAAACGACGAGGGCTGCCGCGAGCGGAAGCGCGTCTGCAGGGCCAGCGCGAGCACCGGCGCGGGGACCGCGCGCTCCACCGACTCGACGACGGTCCAGCGCCCTTCACCCGAATCCTCGACGTAGTCCTTCACGTGGTCGAGGCGGGGATCCTCGCGAAGCGCGTCCGCCGCCAGGTCGAGCAGCCAGGAGCGCACCACGCTCCCGTGCCGCCAGAGGGCGGCCACGCGTGGCAGCTCGAGTCCGAACGGCGAGGCCTGCAACAGCTCGAACCCTTCGGCGTAGGCCTCCATCAGCCCGTACTCGATTCCGTTGTGGATCATCTTCACGTAGTGCCCGGCGCCGTTCTCGCCCACGCGCGCGTACCCCTCGGGGGGGGCGAGCGTCGTGAAGAGAGGCTCGAGCCGCCGGCAGACCACCTCGTTTCCGCCGACCATGAGACAGTATCCGTTCTCCAGGCCCCAGATGCCGCCCGAGGTCCCCGAGTCGACGAACTGGATCCCGCGCTCGCCGAGGATGGCCGCGCGCCGGATCGAATCCTTGTAGTGGGAATTCCCGCCGTCGATGACGGCGTCGCCCGACTCCAGTGCGGAGCCGAGCTCGCGGATCACCTGCTCGGTGGGATCGCCCGACGGGACCATGACCCACACGGCGCGCGGGCGGTCCTTGAGCTTGGCCGCGATGTCGCGGATTCCGGTCGCGCCCACGGCGCCCGCTCCCACCACCTCCGCGAGGCTTCCCGCGTTGGGATCCCACGCCACCACGCGGTGCTTGCCTCGCAGGAGCCGGAGGACCATGTTCCGGCCCATCCGCCCCAGTCCCACGAATCCGATCTCCACGTCTCCTCCTCGGCCGGGTGGATCAGCGCCGCTGCATCAGGGCCGCGGAGCGCTCCCGGATGACGTCGATCAGATCGCGGTAGGACTTCTGGAACAACTGGACACCATCGTCGAGCAGCTTGGCGCAGTGGGCCTCGAGCGAGATCCCGGCGTCGGCCAGGACGCGGCGCGTCATGCGCGCGGTCTCGAGGCGCGGATCGAGCCGGTTCCCCTCCACGACGCCGTGGTCGAGGAACGCGTCCAGAGTCTCCCGGGGCATCGTGTTGATGGAGTCGGGCCCCTGCAGCTCCACGACGTACTTGAGGTCCGAGTAGGCGGGATTCTTCGTCCCGGTCGAGGCCCAGAGCATCCACTGCGGCCGCGCGCCGCGGCCGCCGATCGGTTCAAAAGCCGCGCCGAAGAACCGCTTCCGGTACTCCTCCCAGACGTCGAGCGCGTTCGCCACCGCGGCCGCCCCGCGGAGATTCAGGAATCGCTCGCGGTCGGCGACCGTGTCCGCGGCTCCCGCCTTCGCCTCCAGCTCCTTGTCGACCGAGGTGTCGAGCCGGCTCACGAAGAGGCTCGCCACCGAGTGGAGGCCCTGGAGCGATCCGCCGGCCTCGAGACGCCGCTCGATGCCGCGAGCGAACGCCTGGGCGACCGCCATGTACTGCTTCCGGCCGAAAATCAGGGTGACGTTGACGCTGATCCCTTCGGCGATCAGCGTCTCGATGGCCGGAATGCCGGCCGCCGTGCCGGGCACCTTGACGAACAGGTTGGGCCGGTTGACGCGGCGCCAATAGCTCCGCGCCTGCTCGATCGTTCCCGCGGTATCGTCCCCGAGCTCCGGGCTCACCTCCAGGCTCACGAATCCGTCGCGGCCGCTCCCGCGGCGGTAGACGTCCGCGAGCAGGTCGGCGGTGCGCGTGATGTCGCGCACCGCCAGCTCTTCGTAGATCTCCTCGGGCGTTTTCCCCAGCGTCGCAAGCCGCACGATCTCGGCGGGGTAGGAGTCCTGATCGCTGCCGATCGCGTTCTTGAAGATGGTCGGATTCGAGGTGACGCCGTACACCGACCCCTCGGCGATCAACCGGGCCAGCTCGCCCGATTGGATCAATCCGTCGCTGATGTTGTCGAGCCAGACGCTCTGTCCCAGCTCGTGAAGCTGGACGATGGGGGACGGCTTCATGACGGCGCTCCTATGGAATGGGGACGGCTACGTCTGCTTGCGCGTGGCGAGCATGACCGACCGCCCTTCGGGATCGGTGGTGCGGACGACGCGATGGCCCCACGGCATGTCGGCGGGCGGGCCTTCGAACATCATCCCTTTGGCGCTCAGGGTCGCGTAGGCCCGGTCCACGTCGTCCACCATGAAGTAGAGCGTCGGCTCCTTGGGCGGGCTCATCTCGCCCATCCCTTGCATGGGAGGCATGAAGCCGAGGCTGGACGTGTTGCCGGTCTGGACCCAGAGATAGTTGAACTGCGGATCGTGCTCGTGATTCTTG
>JANLXD010000125.1:0-4146 GCA_031364935.1 Candidatus Eiseniibacteriota bacterium | reverse complement strand
CGCGGGCTTGCGAGATTGGGATCGAACACGGTGAGATCCGAGAGGGCCACGGTCGCTCCGATCGAGCGTCGGCCGCGGAGGGCGCCCCGCCAAGAGTAGAAGCGGCCGAGGAACCGTCCCCCTACCTCGCCTGAATACAGGAGCTCATCCTGGTAGCTTCCCCCGCTGCGCGACCAGCCAGCGTCCGCGGTCGCATAGACCCAGTCCGCCGACGCACCGACGAGCGCGCGGAAGGTGAAGGCAGTCCTGCCGGTGCCCAGCGACGGGCTCGCGCTTGTCGAGTATCCTCCCGGAATCTTGATTTCACCGGCCACGCTTACAGGAATGCGGCTGTTCAGAATGCGATATCGGCCGCCGACGTGGACGTCGCCGATTCCGCTCGTGCGGTAGACCGACTCGGCGATGGTTCGCGAGGAGACAGACGCGGTCGGCTCCAGGAGTCGCAGACGTTTGTATGCGAAGGACCCGTACGCCGTGAGGCGGTCGACGATTCCATACTCGCCATAGATCCGAAATTCGCGATCACGGTACTCCGTGCCGCGCGCCGGACGACCGGGCCCTTCGAGGCCAACCCGCTCACCCCGCTCGTCAAAACGCGTCTGCGTGCTCGACCACGCATAGGAGAGCCGCACGTACGAATCTCCCGGGTGCTGCGTCCAAGCCCCGGCCGAGGACACCGCGGGAAAGGCTGAGGACGACATGAGAATGGCCGCCAACGCCCAACGCCAGGCGGATCGTCTGCACAGGATCGCGCGTGGGATACCCGAAAGGGACACCCCACGCGCCTGAAGTCTCATTCAGAACAGCTGACTACATCGCCACGACGCCTTCTACTTCCAGAGCTCGGGTTGCGTTCCTCATCATGACCGGGCCGGTGACTTTCACCATATCGCCGGCGTGCTTCTTCGCCTCATTGAACGCGTCCGCCTTGTCGTGATTCATGGTGAGAACGTAGAGAGTTCCCTTGGTGGTCAAAAGCCCCATCGGGCCCCCATTCGCGATGCACATTGCGGCGCATTCCTTGTGCCCCGCGCCCTTCCCGGCCTTGCCGAGATAACAACTCAGATCGACAATTTCGCCGGTGACGGTCTTAGACATGACCTTGTGGGTCGCCTTGGCCGAAGGATTCATATTCATGGCGGTGTCCGCATACGCCAGTGCGCCGAAAAGGCAGAGCGCCATGGCCAGAACCAGACAAGCTCCTAAAATCCGCTTCATCGTAACTGCTCCTTCCATGATTGGATTACGACCGTACTGCTCAAGAAACCATAACACACGTGGACCCGCAATGGGTCCCACTCGCCTACGCGTCAAGGCGTCCTTTGTGACGCCTCGCGGTCGACCCCGGGCGAAAATTCGACAGCTCAGCTCGATCCGCGCTTCGACGGCTTGCACACGGATCTCGCTCTCTCTCTCGAAGCTCTCGGCCGTTTCGACGAGGCCCGCCAATGAGGCTGCCGCGAGGCGTATCCTCCAAGGGAGTAGTAACCCGGAGTGTGATGTGCTAGAATAGATCAATAAGGTTCTCGGACTGCTTCTGGCTTAAGACGCGCCCGTGGGGGGAGCCTCTCAGTCATGGTGAGTCGTGTGGATATCCATGTTCCTGCCCGTGGTACGCCCTCCCCTCGCTCTTCAAACCCCCGGCGACTGCTAGCGAACTGGAGTTCGCTTGTGGTTCTCTCCCTCTTCTCGCTCGGTACGGTGACGAGCGCCTGGGCTGCCGGGACCTACTTCGTCGGCTCATCGAGCCCGACATGCTCCAATTCGGGCCCGGGCACGCCGACCAACCCATACTGCACGATCAGTGCAGCGGTCGCGGCTCACAATGGACCCGGGACGACAATCGTCGTGATGCCCGGGAACTACCCGGAGCAGGTGACGGTGCCGTCATCCGGCAGCTCCGGGAGCCCCTTCGTGCTCCAGACGGCGGGGCCGGGGGTCGTGGTCGATGGCTCCGATGATTTTTCCTCCACGGCCAAATGGAGCGCCTTCTCCGGCAATGTCTGGCTGGCCTCCAGCGTGACCTGGAGTCCAAAGCAGGTCTTCGCAGACGGGATGCGGCTCACCGCGTCTACCGCGAGTCCTGCTTCCCTGCCCGCACGGACCTACATCTGGGTGAGCGGCGCGGGGCTCTACGTCAACGCGGGCGGCGGGAATCCTGGGACGCATCAAGCGCGCGTGGGACACAGGAACTACGGCATCTATCTGTCGGGGCGCTCCTGGGTCACGGTAGACGGCTTTTCGGTCACGCACACGGAAGACAGGGGGATCTACGTCACTGCCGGCTCCAACAACACGACGATCAGCAACAACACGGTCACGTTCGCCAACAGCTACGGCATCCAGATCATCGGGTCGTCCGGCGTGCTAGTCGCTTCGAACGTTGTCGCGGACAATAACTATCACGGAATCGGCCTCACGGCCGGCGTCGCAGGATCGACGATCCAGGACAATGATTCGTACCGCAACTCATACCCACCGCTGCGCCAGGCGAACGGTATCTACGTCAGGAACTCCTCGGGGAATACGTTCCAGCGGAACCGCCTCCATGATAATCAGGACACGGGACTCGATTTCGGTTCCTCGTCCAACAACAACATCTGCATTCAGAACCGTTCGTGGAAAAACGGCGATCACGGCTACGACCATCTCGCCTCCACGGGGAACATTCATATCGGGGATGTCGCTTGGGGGAACTACAAGGATGGCTTTTCCGTCGAGGGGACATCCCCTGGCACCACCCTGTACGACTGCATCGCGGTCGACAATGGTCTGACAACCAACGAGTTCAATCTCTGGGTAGATTCAGGGTCTACTCCGGGATTCGTTTCCAATGACAACATCCTTTGGAACAGCACGGCCCAAGCCCCGGTCAAGTTCATCTCGACGCTCTATTCGACGAGCGCGGCCTACTCGGCAGTAAGCGGACAGGACACGCGCTCGATCCAAGCGAATCCACGATTCTTCGATCCAGCTGGAGGTGACTTCCACCTGACGGCGGGATCGCCCGCGATCGATTCCGGCAACTCGTCACCGCCCCTGTGGCCGTCAACGGATGCCGACGGACATCCCCGCTTCGACGACCCGTCCACCCCGAACACGGGCTTGGGGCCGATCAGCTATTCCGACCGCGGCGCACTGGAGTATGGCTTCGCCGGTATTCCTCCGGTGGCATCTTTGTCGGTCACTCCATCGACGGGCCTTTCTCCGCTTACGGTCACGGCCGATGCGAGCGGCTCGAGCGACCCGGACGGCACGATCGCCACCTACACATTTGATTTCGGCGACGGATCGGTGGTGGGTCCCCAGGGACAGGCGATCGCCACCCACACGTTCCTGGGCGGTACATGGACGGTAACGGTCAGGGTGGTTGACAATGCGGGGGGCGCCGCGTCCGCGACAGCGGTGGTCAACGTCACCAAGATTGATCGCCCACCGTCGGTCACGGCGCCAATCGCCGTCTCAGGGGTCGAGGGCTCCCCACTGACGGTAGGAGTCTCCGTCTCGGATCCCGACGGAGACCCCATCGTCTCCCTGACGGCCGACATCTCCGGTCTTCCGGCCGGCAACCAGGCTACCTTTACCATGGGCTCCGGCAACTCCTCCGGAACGCTGACGTGGACCCCTGGGTATGATCAGGCCGGTTCCTACTCGGTGACCTTCAGCGCGGCGAACGCGATGTCGGCATCGGCGACTACCAGCATCAACGTCGCCAACGTCGATCGGGCGCCTGTCGTGCAAACGCCGAGCAGCGTTTCAGTCGTGTCCGGCGCCGTGGTGACGATCAGGGTGTCGGCGCAAGATCCGGACGCGGACCCCATTCTCTCTCTCAGGGCGGATCTCTCCAAATTGCCTCCGGGCAACGACGCCTCTTTCGTGACGGACTCCACGAACACGTCCGGCATTCTTACCTGGACCACGAACCAGGCCAGTGCGAAACGCTACGATATCGTTTTTACGGCTATCAACGCCCTATCGGGGAGCGTCGCGACGACCGTCCGGCTCCGGGGAGCCAGCGCGACACAGGGCGTAACCGGCGCACCGCCGGCGGGTTTTGAACTGGACCAGAACTATCCGAACCCGTTCAACCCGGCGACGACGATTTCGTTTAACCTTCCCGAGGAACGATACATCCGGCTCGATGTT
>JANLXD010000086.1:0-2403 GCA_031364935.1 Candidatus Eiseniibacteriota bacterium | reverse complement strand
GGAACGTCGCGACCGAGGACCTGCTCTGGGCGCTTCGAAGCTCCGGCGCGACCCTCACGCTCGACCTGGACCGCGTGCGGACGGCGTCCGACGTGCTGGCCGCGGCGCTCGGCCGTCCCCTCCACTCGCGCGTGCGCGACGCGCTGGGCGGGAGCGCCAAGAAGCCGAGCTAAGACCGGCGGCTGCCGCCTCGGCTAGGTTTGCCGCTCGCCGCCCCGGCGGAAGCTCCACTCGAGGAGCGCCGGCGTCACGAGCGTGGTGGCGATCACCATGAGAACCACGGCGGCGTAGAGCGGCGGGGTGATGATCCGCTCGCCGTTCAGCGTGAGCCCCACGCCGATGCTCGCGAAGATCAGCCCCACCTCGCCCCGCGGGACCATCCCGAAGCCCACGGCTAAGCGATTCACGCCCCGCTCAAGCACGCCCAGCATGCAGGCCTGCTTCCCCAGCCACGCCGCGACCGTCAGCGCCGCCGCGATCGCGAGTATCTGGGGATCCGCGAAGGAGCGGAGATCCACGAGGAGTCCGGTGCGCACGAAAAAAACCGGGACCAGGATGGTCGAGATCGGGTTGAGGAGCGAGCGGAGCGTTTCCCCACGGCGGGTTTCCTCGAAGGCCGCGAAAAACGCGGGCTCGAGAATGAGTCCCGCGGCAAAGGCCCCAACGATAGGCGCGAGCCCGGCCGCCGCCGCGAGATAGGCGAGGACGAAGCAGACGACAAGCCCAGCGGTCAGGAGCGTCCCCGGCCTCCCAGCCTTCGCGAGACGGCGGAGCGCGAGCCGGGCGATCAGCGAGCCGAGCACGATCGCGAGCACCAGGAAGCCCAGCGCCTTGCCCGCGATCCAGGCCAAGGCCGGGATCTGGAGCGTGCCGCCCCCGGCCGCGGCAGCGATGACCCCGCTCACCACGGCCAGGATCACCAGGCCAAGCACGTCGTCGATGACCGCCGCGCCCAGGATGATCCTGGCCTCCGGACTCTTCGTGCGGTTCAGGTCGCGCAGCACTCGCGCGGTGATCCCCACGCTCGTCGCGGTCAGGACAGCCCCGAGGAAGACATGCACGTAGACGGGCCGTTCGGGCAGGAGCCAGGCGCCCGCGGCCCAGCCCAGGCAGAACGGTGTGACCACGCCGAGCACCGCCACCAGGAGCGCCGAGCGCCCCACCTTCAGCATGTCACCGACGGACGATTCCAATCCGACGTCGAAGAGGAGCACGATCACGCCGATCTCGGCGAGCGCGGCCAGCTCAGGGTTGACCCGGAAGGATTCGAAGTGGTGGAAGCCGAGGAGGCCGAGGTTGCCGAGAACGATTCCGGCGATCAGCTCGCCGAGAACTGGGGGCTGGCGGAGGCGCTCGGCCAGCCATCCGCCCACGGCGGCGGCCGCGAGGATGATCGCGAGCGCTAGAAGGAGTGGCGCCACCGCATCGGGGAGCATGGCGGGGCAGGATACCGGGTCGCTCCCTCATTTGATAGGATCGGTGGACACGGCTCCCGCGTTTTCCGTCGATCCCCGTCAGGAGGGTACCCTCCATGCATGCATCCCAAGCTCCTAAGCCGCGTCCGGCGCGCCTCGCGCTCGCCGCCCTCGCCCTCGTCCTTCCGGCCTCGCTTTGCCTGGCATCCGGAACACCGCCGTCCTCGACGCCAAGGGCCCAGGAGCCGGCGTCGAGTCCGTCGCTCCTTCCCGCCCAGTCAGACGCCAAGGCCGACTCGGCGGCCCTGCACGCGCGCGTGATCCAGCTATACCGGAAGGGGTTCGCATTGAGCCTGGAGGCGAAGGCGGATCTCAAGGCGGGGAAGGACAAGGACGCCAAGAAGAAATTCGAGAAGGCGCGGAAGATCTTCGACCAGGTGACCCAGCTCGATCCTACCCACTACGAATCATGGAACATGATCGGCTTCACCTCGCGCAAGACGGGAGACTTGAAGCGCGCGTTTCCCGCGTACGAGAAGGCTCTCGCCCTGAATCCGGAGTACGAGGAGGCGCACGAGTACCTGGGCGAGGCTTACATCATGGCCGGCAACATGGCGAAGGCGAAGGAGCAGCTCGCGTGGCTCAAGGTCAAGGGCGGCGAGGAAGCGGCGGAGCTGGAAGCGGCGATCCTGGCGGCGGAGAAGGGTGAGGCGCATGGCAGCGGGTGGTAGCGGGCGGGCGCCGTGGAGAGTGCATGGCGGGCGGGCGCTATGCGAAAAGCGGAAGCGAAAAAATCAATCCGTCGGGCGAGGTCGCCTTCGCTCGCTGACGCTCGCTTCGGCTCTAATCGCCCGACGGATTGATTTTTTCGCTCCCTCTACCCACATTTGGACACCACATCACCTTCCACCCCCCCTCAGGGATGTCGTGCGGGATGTGGGTAGAGGGAGCAAAAAAACAATCCGTGGGCGCCTGGTCGTCGTAGTCG
>JANLXD010000064.1:0-9483 GCA_031364935.1 Candidatus Eiseniibacteriota bacterium | reverse complement strand
CGAAGGGAGCCGCCGGCGCGCGGCCCGTGGAGGGCGGCCGGGAAGGGGTGCGCGCGGAGGAGCGCGCGGCGCTCCTCGCCGACCTGGCCGCGGCTCCGATCGAGAGCCTGACCCCGCTGGACGCCCTCCAGCGGCTCGCCGGGCTTAGAGAAAGGGCCCGCCGGGAGGCCGGAGGCGGGACTCGTTGACGGAACCATAAGGCAGTCCGTATTGTTGCTCTATACATGACACTAGCCCGCTCGTTTCTGCTCGCCTTGCTGCTCTTTTCGGGAATCCATTGGGGCGTGGAAGCATCGCAGGCCGCCCCCGCAACTCCTTTGATTCCGGCCTCCGCCATCCTCCCAGTGTCCGAAGTGAAACAGGGAATGGTCGGAACCGGCTACACCGTCTTCTCGGGCACGAAGGTAGACTCCTTCTCCGTCACGATCACGGGCGTCCTCCGCTCGTACCGTCCCGGTTTCGATCTCATCATGGCCCGCGCTTCGAGCCCCGTCGTGGACAAGACGGGCATCATCGCGGGGATGAGCGGGAGCCCCGTCTACATCAACGGCAGGCTCGTCGGAGCGGTCTCCTACACGTGGCCCTTCCTCAAGGAGCCGCTCGCCGGGATCACGCCGATCGACCAGATGCTGAGCCTCCTCCCCCGGGAGGGCGCCAAGCTTCCTGACGTCGAGGACACCTACGGCACGCTGGGCGCGCCGTCGCGCGCCTCGGGCGAGGCCGGCGGCGCGAAGCCGATCACCACCCCGATCTCGCTCGCCGGGTTCACCACCGAAGCGCTCCGCTACCTCGAGCCCTGGATGACGGAGCGCGGCTTCGTGGCCAGCCCGGGCGGGGCGAACGAGCCCGGGGAGTCGTGCGATTCGCTCCGCGCCGGTTCCGCGGTGGGCGTGCAGCTCATCCGCGGGGACTGGTCGGCCGCCGCGATCGGAACGGTGACCTACCGCGACAAGGATCGCATCCTTGCGTTCGGTCACCCGTTCCTGGGCATGGGCTGGATGGAGATCCCGATGACGGGAGCGACCATCCACACGATCATGTCGAGCTCGCAGATCTCGAACAAGATCGGCTCGCCCACCAACACCTGCGGCACCGTCATCGCGGACCGGAGCGCGGGGATCGCCGGCGTGATCGGCCCGTCTCCCTCGATGATCCCCGTGAGCGTCGCCATCGCCGGGAGCGGCGGGCGCACCAAGGACTACCACTTCGAGGTGGCCCGGAGCCGCTACATCACGCCGGCCCTGGTCAGCGCCTCGATCGTGAACTCCATCTCCGAGGCGCTCTACGACGCGGGCGTCACGACCGTGCGCTACGACTATTCCCTCTTCATGAACGGCGGCGCCCGGACGATACGTCATGAGGACGTGATGCTGAGCAGCTCGCCCGTCCAGGGCGTGGGGGAGAACATCGGGCAGTCGCTGACGCTTCTCCTGGGCGACCGGTTCCGGCCCTCCCGGCTCGACTCCGCCCGCGTGAACGTGCGCGTGGAGGAGGGGATCGACGAGGCGGCCCTGATCGGCATCCGCGTCTCGCCCGCCGCCGTGGTGGCGGGGGACTCGATCGACGTGGATCTCTCGCTTCGGCGCTCGAGCAAGCTGGTCGAGACCCGGCGCGTGCGGGTCCGCATTCCGCCGGCGGCGCCGGAGGGGGACCTCACCGTGCGCGTCTGCGACGCTGCCGAGACGGACCGCTGGGAGATGCAGCGGGCGCCCGAGCGGTATCAGCCGGAGACCTTCGACCAGCTCGCCGACCTGATCGAGTCGGACCGGAGCTCCGACCGGATCTATGTGCAGCTCTACCGCGTAGTGGGCGGCGCCGTCGTGGGCGGCCGAGAGATCTCGCAGGCGCCCGGGTCGGTGCTCCAGGTGATGGGCTCTTCGCCCAAGGGGGGAGAGTCCGCGGCGACCAAGGGGGCCACGCTGTCCGAGCTCGCGCTTCCGCTGGGGCACGTCGTCCGCGGCTGCGAGACCGCCACGGTTACCGTCATCCCGGGCCGCCGCTGATCGTACCTTTCGTGACCGCTTCCCCCAACCCAAGGAGCAGGACCCTGACGATCCGATCGAGCGGGCTCGCCGCGGCGCTCCTCGCCGCCCTCGTGTCGTTCGCTTCTCCCGCGCACGCGGTCACCACCTCGTTCTGGAGGATGGACAGCGCGGGCGAGTTCCTCAAGGGAGAGCAGGTGCTGGGCGCCGCCATCGAGAGCGACGGCTACCTCACCCTGGGACCGGCGTGGGATTCCGTGGCGTCGCGCCTTCCCGACGTGGCCTACATCTGGAGCGTCGTGCGCGACTCGAAGGGGCGCGTCTACTTCGGCACCGGCGATAACGGCGGGATCTACCGCTGGACGCGGGGCCAGGGGGCGAAGCTCATCTGGAAGACCGGCGCCACCGAGATCACCTGCATCACCGTGGACGCCAAGGACAACGTGTACGCGGGCTCGGCGCCCGGCGGCGAGATCTTCCGCGTCACCGCGGCCGGCGACACCTCGCGCTACTTCCGCACCGGCGAGGAATCGGTCTGGTCCCTGCTTACCGGCAACGACGGAGCGCTGTACGTCGGAACGGGTCCGCGCGGCCGCGTCTATCAGGTGACCGGTCAGGGCAAGGGCTCGATCTACGCCGAGACCAAGGACGTGAACGTGCTCGCGCTCGCGCGGGCCAAGGACGGGGCGCTTCTCGCCGGGACGGGCGCGAAGGGGCTTCTCGTTCGCATCGACGGCGCGCGGCGCCAGCGCGTCATTTACGACGCCGACGCGGACGAGATCCGGACGAACGCCGTTCTCCCCGACGGCTCGGTCGCGGTCGGGACCAGCAAGGGGCAGGCGCCCCGCGGCGGCGGCGCGCGCGAGGGAAGCGACTCTCCGTTCGCCATCGAGGTCACGCCGACGGGCGGCGGACGGAGCGGCGTCTTCCTGGTTCAGCCCGACGGCAGCGCGCGGCTCCTCTACGCGCCGCCGGCCGATTACATCTACGCCATGATCCCGGCGGACAACCAGTCGGTGTGGGTTGCCACCGGGGACCCCGGCGCGCTCTTCCGCGTGTCGACCAACCGCAAGTACGCGCTCCTCGGCGCCCCGGACGAAAAGCAGATTCTCGCGATCACGCGCTCGGGCGGCGAGACCTTCGCCGCGACGGGGAACCCGGCCGTGCTCTATTCGCTGGGATCGGGAACGGCGAACGCGGGTACGTTCCTCTCCGACGCGCACGATCTCCGCTCCGTCGCTTCCTGGGGGCGGGCCATCGCCTCGATCCGGGACGGCTCGGCCACGTGGTCGTCCCGGAGCGGCTTGAGCCAGACGCCGGACGAGGGGTGGAGCGAGTGGAGTCCCGAGACTCCGGTCGGACCCGGAGGCGCGGAGATCAAGAGCCCTCCGGCCCGCTTCCTCCAGTTCCGGCTCCGGCTGAAGCGCGCGGGAAAGGAACCGCCCCTTCTCTCCTCACTGGAGGTCTCCTACCGGCAGCGGAATCTGCCGCCGGAGATCGGCAACATCCAGGTGTACGGTCCCGACATGCCGTTCATGGAGGGAGGACCCGAGTACCGGCCGCCGCAGATCTCGCAGACCTTCCCGAACGGTTTGAAGGTCGAATACTCGCTCCCCAAGACGGGCCCGCGCCCGGTGTCGGACGCGAGCGCCGCCTGGGCCCGCGGCGTGCGCACGGTCACCTGGGATGCGGCCGATCCCAACGGGGACGATCTCCGCTATGACGTGCTCATCCGGAGCGACGATGAGCGGGAATGGCGGAAGCTCGCGGCCGACAAGAAGGACCGCGTGGTTTCCTGGGACGCCGAGTCGTACGCGAACGGGACGTACCGGATCAAGGTCATCGCAACCGATCGCGCGGACAATCCGCCCGACGTCGCGCTCTCCTCGGAGCGGACCGGCCCGGCCGTCCACATCGACAACGTCCCACCGCGGATCGAGGGACTCCGCGTCTCATCCTCCGGCGGCGCGATGGGCAGCCGCGGCGTGGTCGTGACCGGGACAGCGGTGGACGCGGACTCGCGGATCGCCGTGATCGAGTACTCCGTCGACGGCGGCGACTGGGAGCAGGTGTTCCCGGACGACGGGCTCTACGACCAGAACTCGGAGCCGTTCCACATCTCCGTCCGCGATCTCGCGCCGGGCGAGCACACGGTCACGGTGCGGGCGTCGGACCAGGATCGGAATTTGGCCATCGGCAAGGTTCTCACGGTCGCCCGCTAGCCGACGGCCGGGGCGCTCCGCGTCCCGGGCCCGGCGGCATGGCGTTTTGCACGCCGCTCGCGCCGCGAGAAGCGATTCGCACGCAGCTTCCACCCACAAGTCTCTCATCCGCAAGCGCCGTCAGCGCACAGCGGAGCCGCGACTTCGGCCCGCCGGCGTGCTCTCGTTCGTCGCCCCCGCCCGCGCGCCGCGCCGGCGAGCTGCTCGATGGTACACTCCTTGCGTTTACGGCCTCGAACCAGTCCGTCTCCCTCGAACGGGGCCCACACAACAACATGAGACTCGCGTTCCTCGACCTGCCCGACGACCGGGTGGACCTCATCTCGACCGCGCGCCGCGCGCCCGGGGTCGACCTGGTCCTGGTCGCGAGCGCCGATTCGGAAGCCCTGGCCCTCCGGATCGCCGAGGTTCTGCAGATCCCGCACTCGACCGAGCCCCTCGATCTCCTCTCCCTGAAGCCCGACCGCGTCGCGGTGCCGTCTCTGGAGACGCCCGGCGCCACGGCGCTTCTCCGCTCCGGCATCTCGCCGGGAATCTTCGTTCCTCTCTCGGAGCTGCTCCCGCTCGTGAGCTCGTCCGAGCCCGAGCCTCCGCCAGCCGCGTCCGCGCCCATCGAGGAGTGGGAGCGGGAATTCGAGGAAGCCGCCGGCGCCGGTCGACGGCTGAGCGAGATCCGTGAGGCCCTCGCGCTTTCCGACGACCGCCAGCGCCTCTTCCGCGAAGTGCTCGCCCTCGCCATCGCCGAGACCGGCGCCGAAGCCGGCTCGCTCATGATCGTGGACGAGGATGAAGGGGAGCTTCGCATCGCCTTCGCCGACGGCCTGTCACGCGAGACGGTCCGGAACGTGCGGCAGAAAATCGGCGAGGGAATCGCGGGCACGGTGGCGCAGAACGGCAAGCCCTTGATCGTGAACGAGCGCGTCCAGGACCCCCGCTACAAGGACGGGCGGGAGCGGCCGCGCATCGCCTGCGCCATGTCCTCGCCGATCCTGCTCGACGAAAAAGTGATCGGCGTCCTGAACGTCTCGAGCGACCGCCAGGGAAAGCGCTTCAAGGACGAGGACCTCGACAAGCTCAGCGAGATCGGGGCCCAGATCTCCGCGATCCTCGATCGCGTCGTGCGCCGCTCCCGGAGCGACCTCGAAGCGCTGGAATTCCGGGCGCGCGAGTCGGTGGACCGCGTGTTCCGGGCGGAGAGCGGTTCGCGCGTGGAGCGGCTCCGGATCACGGCCACACGCCTCGCAGGGAGACTCAACGCGCAGGCGGTCACCGTCTACTCCGCGGAGCCCGGGAGCCGCGACTTTGTCGTCATTCCGTCCGGCTCGGGGGTCGGCGAGATCGGAAACATTCCGCTCCATCACCCCGGCTTTCTCGCGCGTGCGCACCGCGAAGGGGAGAGCATCTTCCTCACGGGAGAGGCGTCGCGTCCGGGGGACGACACGTCCCGCCGTCCCGCGCTCCTCCTCCTGTCGCCGATCCGCGGGAAAGAGGCGCACGGCGTCCTCGCGGCCGAGTTCGCGGGCGCCGGCGCGTACGACGCCGAGGAGCTGGCCCATGTCCTCGACCATGTCGCCCAGCACCTGGCTTCCATCCTCGAGATGCGCCGCGACGACGAGGGGAGCGCGCGCCGCGGAAACCTCGTTTCGCTCCTCTCCGACATCGCGCCCCGCCTCATGGTGACGCGCGAGACCGAAAGCCTGGCCTTGGAGACGATCGCGGCGCTCCGCGCGCTCTTCCCGAGCGGCCTCGCGGCCGTCCGTCTCGTCGGGCGGGGCGATGACGTCACTCTTCGCACGGCGTTCGAGGGGACCGAAGACGAGCGCGACCCGGCGCAGGACCGCGAGGCATCGCTCGCCTCCAAGGCGATGGCGGAGGGCGTGGAGCTTTCCTCGGCCACGATGGACACGGTGGACCACCGCGGCCGTCCGATCGGCCCAGACGAGGGGGATGCCGCTGTGGTTCCGGTGCGCACCTCGGACCGGGTGGCCGGCACGCTCGGCGTGGTCCTCCCGGCGCGGGGCGGGCGCGGCGGCTCGATCGGAGAGCCCGAGCTGGACGCGCTCCGGAAGCTCGCGCTCTACGTCTCGATCGCGTGGGAGCACGTGCGCGGCCTGGGCGGGGAAGAGCGCGAGACACACGACCGGGTTACCGGACTGCTCACGGGCGCCGGACTCGAGGCGAGGATCCAGGACGAGGTGAAGCGCGCCGAGCGCTACCACGAGGGATTCCTCCTCACGCTCTGCTCGATCAACGACTTCACGCGCATCGGCGAGCGGCACGGCGACGACTTCACCGACCGGCTGCTGCGCGAGTTCGGCATGGCGCTGACGCGGAACGTGCGCGAGGTGGACGCGGTCGCGCGCGTGGGCGAGGGACGGTTCGCCGTCCTCTCGCCGGAGACCGACAAGGATTCAGGCGCGCTCCTGAAGCGCCTCGACCTTCTTCTCTCGCGCGTCGAGTGCGTGCAGTCGCTGGACAGTCCCAGCGAGATCCGCCTCACGGGCCGCCAGTACGCCTATCCCGACGAGATTCCCACCGGAGGCGAGCTGATCGCCCTGATCCGCGGGGACTGAAGCGTCGCGCCCCACGCGGGCGCGAGCCGCATCGAGCCGCGCGCAGTCTCCGGTTGCCGCTCCGGAGCCACGGGATTAAGGTAGGCGCATGTCCTCTCCCGCCGTGGAACCGCGCGTCGTCTCCCTCGGGGCGCGGAAGCTGGCCCAAGCCCAATCGCTCCTCGCCGAGCACGACCTGGACGTCTGGATGACGGTCGTCCGGGAATCCTCCGAGCGCCCCGATCCCATCCTTCGCTACTTTCTCGACGTCGACTTCACCTGGACCACTTTCTTCCTGGTGAGCGAGCGCTCGTCGGTCGCGCTGGTGGCCGTGCACGACGCGCCCGATGTGGTGCGCTCGGGCCTTTTCGACGAGGTGCGGACGTACAAGGAAGGGCCCAAGGCGGCGCTCCTCGAGATCCTGGACGGTCTCCGTCCGCGGCGAATCGGGATCAACGTCTCGGAAGACGACGCGCTGGCCGACGGGCTGACCGCGGGCCTTCGCGACTATCTCCACACGTCCCTGGCCGGTACGCCCCACGCGTCTCGTCTCGCTACGGCCGGCGATCTCGTCGCGCACCTGCGCGCCGTGAAGCTGGACGAAGAGCGGGACCGCATCGCGCGGGCCGTCCAAAAGACCGAGGATATCTTCGACCGGATCCGCGACTCGCTCGCCATCGGGACCACCGCCCGCGAGATCGCGGCGCGCGCCCATGCCGAGGCGGACCGTCTGGGGACGCGCACCGCGTGGCCGCGACGGCACTGCCCCACGGTCACGGTCGGTCCCCATGCCGCGGTGGGGCACGTGGCGCCGGGGGAGGAGAAGATCACGCCGGGGTGCATCGTGCACATGGACTTTGGGATCGTGCTCGACGGCTACTGCTCTGATCTGCAAAGGCTCTGGTACGTGGGTGCCGGCTCCGCCGACGCGCCCGCCGAAGTACGGAAGGCCCACGCGGCCCTCATCGGCGCGATCGAGAGCGGGGCCGCGGCGCTCCGGCCGGGCGCCCTGGGTTGGCAGGTGGATCAGATGGCGCGCGAGCATCTCGCCTCGCGGGGCTTTCCCGAATACGGCCACGCGCTGGGGCATCACCTGGGCCGCGCCGTGCACGACGGCGGCGGCGTCCTGGGTCCGCGCTGGGAGCGCTACGGGAAGGAGCCGTTCCAGCCGATCCGGGTCGGGAACGTCTTCACGCTCGAGCCGAGCATCTATGTCGACGGTCACGGTCTCGTCTCCCTGGAGGAGGACGTGGTCGTGGGTCCGGAGGGCGCGCAGTTCCTCTCCCGTTTCCCCCGCGAGCTCCCCATCCTGCGCCTCGCCTGATCATGGCTTCCATCCGGATTCTGAGTCCCGAGGTCGCCGCGAAGATCCGGGCGGGGGAGGTCATCGACCGCCCCGCCGCGGTCGCGAAGGAGCTGGTCGAGAACGCTCTCGACGCGGGGAGCCGCCTGGTCGCGGTGCAGGTGGCGGCCGGCCCCGAGCGGATGATCCGCGTGCAGGACGACGGCTCGGGGATGACGCGCGAAGACGCGATGCTCTCCGTCCGTCGCCACGCGACCTCGAAGCTCGCCAGCGAAGAGGACCTGGACGCGATCCGCACTCTCGGCTTCCGCGGAGAGGCGCTCGCCTCCATCGCCGAGGTGGCCCGCGTCACGCTGTCGACGCGCGGCGCCGCCGAGCTGACCGGCACCCAGCTCGAAGTGCTGGGCGGCACGGTGATCGGCGTCTCGGGCGTGGGGCGATCGGTCGGGACCACGGTGACCGTCGAGGATCTCTTCTTCAACACGCCCGCGCGCCTCCGCTTTCTCAAGTCGCGCGACTCCGAGAGCCGCGCGGTCGCGCGCGCCGTCTGGGGCTACATCCTCACCTATCCGGCCGTCCACTGGCGCTTCAGCGCCGCCGGCCGCGAGGACGTGGATCTCCCCGAAGCGGACGATCTCCTGGAGCGCTGGCAGGTCCTCTACGGACGCGGCGTCTCCGAGGGCGCTGCGTCGTTCGCCGAGGAAGGGGAGATCACCGTGCGCGGCGTGGTGGCCGCTCCCGAGCAGGCGCGGGGGAGCCGTGAGCATCAGGTCGTCGCGGTGAACGGGCGGCTCGTCTTCTCGCCGGCCCTCGGCGCCGCGCTCCGGCAGGGCTATGGAAACCTGATCCCCGGCGACCGCCATCCGATGGCCGTGCTGTTGATCGAGATCGATCCCTCGCTCGTGGACGTGAACGTCCATCCGACGAAGCGGGAGGTGCGCTTCCACGACGAGGGGCGCGTCTTCCAGGCTGTGCGGAACGCGGTTGACGCGGCCATGCGGCGCCATGTACCGGTGTCGCTGGGGAGCGGCGATTTCGGTGGGGACCCGGCGTCGCCGGCGGGAGTGGGCGTGGCGTTCGCGCCTGCATCCACGCACGCCGCCGAACAGACGGACGCCTCCACCCAGACCGCGATCGAGGACTACGCGCCCGCGCCCCGGCTCGCCCCGGATCGGGTCGCGGAAGGGAACATGCCATCGGTCCGGGAAAATCTTCTCGAGCCCGAGATCCCGATCTGGCAACTCCACGAGCGCTATCTCCTCGCGCCGATCCGTGGCGGGCTGGTGATCGTGGACCAGCACGCGGCCCACGAGCGGGTGCTGTACGAAGAGGCCCGTGCCCGCCTCTATGGCGACGGTGCGGCGAGCCAGCACCTCCTCTTTCCGCGCGTCGTGGACGTGACGGCGGACGAGCTGGACCAGCTT
>JANLXD010000053.1:0-3246 GCA_031364935.1 Candidatus Eiseniibacteriota bacterium | reverse complement strand
GAGCTGGTCGCGCGCCTGAAGGCGGACCCGGGATCCGATGAGTTCCTCTAGGCGCCGGGCTCGGTCCACCGGGGCCGTTTCACGCGCTCTCGTGCTCGCGCTGGTCGCGGGCTTCCTGGCGGGGGGGTGCGCCCATGCGCCCCGCTCCGTCCCCGAGGAGCAGCCGCGCGTTGCCGCGGAGCCGGTGCGTCCCGACACGCCGGCGGAGACCCCGCCGCCGGAGCCGGCGCCGCCCGGGGCCGCCCCGGCTCCGGCCCGGGAACCTGCCCCGACGCCCGGCGCCCCGGCGCGGCTGGATCCGACCGAGGAGGTCACTCCCGAGGAACTGGCGACGATTCCCGACCCGGTGCCAGGAGCCGGCGCCGCGCCGGGTTCTGGCGAGCCGGTCCCGCCCCAGGAGACGCCCCCAGAGAGCACAGGGACAGGAAAAGGGGGCGACACCCCGGACGGAGGCACAACGCGGCCTCCGGCGCCCTCGGAGGCGGTCTGGAGCGTGCAGATATTCGCATCCGAAGACCGGAAAGAAGCCGAGAGCGTTGCCCGGCGGGCCGCGGCCGCTCTCCGGAGCGAGGCCTTCGTCACTCCGGAGCCGCCGCTCCACAAGGTGCGGGTGGGGCGCTTTGCCACCGAGGAGGAGGCTCAGGCGCTCCGCGACCGCGCGGTGCGCGCGGGTTTCGCGGGCGCGTTCCGCATCCGAATCGGACCCCGCTGGTAGATCGGCCCCCTGTCGGCCCGATCCGGTAAACTGGCCGCGATGCCCGCTCCAGCTCCAAAGCCCGACACCTCCACCAGCGCAGAGCCCGAGCTCCGCCGCGACCCCATCGCGGGCCGATGGGTCATCCTCGCGCCCGAGAGGGGACGGCGTCCGATCCGGCCGAGGCAGGCCGCGCCGGAGCCGAGCCGCGAGCCGTGCCCCTTCTGTCCCGGAAACGAGAGCATGACCCCGCCCGAGGTGCTGGCGCTGCGTGCGGCGGGGACCCCTCCGAACGAGCCCGGGTGGACGACGCGCGTCATCCCGAACAAGTTCGCCGCGCTCACGCCGGGAGGCCGCGCGGAGGAGGTCCGGGATGAGATCTACGAGCGGATGGACGGGGTGGGCGACCACGAGGTGATCGTGGAATCTCCGGAGCATGACAAGGAGCTGTCGCAGCTTCCGGAGGAGCGGATCGCGGACGTGCTCACGGTGGCCCGCGACCGGGTCCGCGCGCTCTGCAAGGACCCGCGCACGCGCTACGCGCTGGTCTTCAAGAACTACGGCGCGTGGGCCGGCGCCTCGCAGGAGCACAGCCACACGCAGCTCCTCTCGATCCCGGTCATCCCGAGCGCCGCGGCGGAGGAGCTCGCGGGGGCTCGCGCGCGCTTCGAGGCGAGCGGGCGCTGCGCCTTCTGCGAGATCGTGGAGCACGAGCTCCGGGAGGAGCGCCGCCTGGTCGCGGAGGAGGACGGCTACGTGGCGCTCGCCCCCTACGCGCCGCGCTTCGCGTACGAGACCTGGATCCTGCCGCGCCGCCACGCCGCTTCCTTCGAAGGCGTGGGCCACGCCGAGATCCGGCCGCTCGCTCGCATTCTCAAGGAGACCCTCGGCCGGCTGAGCCGCGCGCTGGACCGGCCCTGCTACAACTTCCTGATCCATTCGGCCCCCTGCCGGGAGTCGTCGCTCCCCTGGTACCACTGGCACATCGAGATCATCCCGAAGCTGTCGTTGGCGTCGGGCTTCGAGTGGGGCACCGGCGCCTACATCAACCCCACGCCTCCCGAGGAAGCGGCGCACCGACTCAGGGCGCTCGAGCGCGTGGAGCCTCCCGCCGCATAGGCGGATTCCCCATGGCCCAGCGCTTCCGCGTCGCGATGCTCAGCGCCGAGTGCGTTCCCTTCGCCAAAGTCGGCGGGCTGGCCGACGTGACGGGAGCGCTGAGCCGCGCCGTGGCCGACATGGGGTGCTCGGTCGCGGTCGTGCTGCCGCGCTACGGCGACCTCTCGATTGCCGACGACGCCTCGCTCGAATTGGTGGGCCAGGTCGAGGTGCCGGTGGGAGGGAAGGACGAGACCGCGCTGATCTACCGGCTCCGGCACGCCGGGATGCCGGCGCACCTCCATCACTTCTTCATCGCGAACGAGACCTACTTCGGGCGGAGCGGCGTCTACGGTGACCCCGCGACCGGCGTTCCGTTCGCCGACAACGCGGCGCGCTCGGTCTTCTTCACCCGGGCGTCCCTCGAGGCGCTCCGCGCGGTGGCGTACGCCCCCGACGTGCTTCACGTGAACGACCACCAGACGGCGCTGGCGCCCGCCTATCTCAAGACGGTCTACGCCGAGGACCCCTTCTTCCAGATGACCGCGACGCTGCTCGCGATTCACAACCTGGGCTACCAGGGCGTCTACCCACCGGAGACGATGGCCCTGGCCGGCTTCCCCGATGAATATCTCTACCCGCTCTCTCCGTTCGAATTCTGGGGCAAGATGAACTTCCTGAAGGCGGGGATCCACTTCGCCGACTCTCTCGTGACCGTGAGCGAGCGCTACGCCGAGGAGATCCAGTCGGGGGAGGAATTCGGATTCGGACTCCAGGGCGTCCTGAACGCGCGCCGGACCGATCTGGTGGGCATCCTGAACGGCATCGACACCAAGGTGTGGAATCCCCGGACCGACCGCCTCATCCCGGCCCGCTACGACGCGCAGAATCTCGAGGGGAAGGAGTTCTGCACGGCCGGCTTGGTGCAGGACGTGGGTCTTCCGGGGGAGCCGCGGCACGCGGTCGTCGGGATGATCTCCCGGCTGGTCGCGCAGAAGGGATTCGACCTGATCCGCTCGGCCGCGGACCGGCTCCTCGCGCTCCCGCTCCGGTGGGTCATCCTGGGCAGCGGCGAGACCGAGATCGAGCTCTTCTTGGAGACGACGGCGCGCCGCCACCCCGATCGGATGGCCTACCGCCGCGGATACGACGAGCCGCTCGCGCACCGGATCGAGGCCGGCGCTGATTTCTTCCTCATGCCCTCGCGGTACGAGCCGTGCGGGCTGAACCAGATGATGAGCATGCGCTACGGCACCGTGCCGGTGGTCCGCGCGACGGGGGGATTGGCCGATACGGTGGTCCCTCTGACCGCGGGCGCCGCGGAGGGGACGGGCATCGTTTTCTCCGAGTACGCGCCCGGCGCCCTGGTGGGCGCCGTGGAGCAGGCGGTCACGCTCTTCGCCGATCCCGCCGCACTGGCGCGCGCCCGGCGAAACGGCATGTCGCGCGATTTC
>JANLXD010000052.1:0-1935 GCA_031364935.1 Candidatus Eiseniibacteriota bacterium | reverse complement strand
TGGCTCAACGAGGGCTTCGCCACGTATTCCGAGATCGTGACGCGCGAGTCCGACGCGGGGCAGGAGGACGCCGACTTCGGACGGCTGGAGCAGATGTGCTCCTATCTCGTGGAGGACGGCTCCGACTACCGCAGACGGCTGGTGGAGCGGCGCTACGAGTATCCGACCGAGATCTTCGACCGCCACCTCTACGAGAAGGGCGCGCTCGTGCTCCACATGCTGCGCGTGGTGCTGGGGGACGCGGCGTGGCGCCGGTCGCTCCGCCGCTACGTGCGGCGCCACGCCTTCGGCCCCGTGGAGACCGCGGACCTTCGCCGCGCCTGCGAGGACGAGACGGGGAAGAACCTCGCCTGGTTCTTCGACCAGTGGGTCCACGGGGGCGGACACCCCGAGCTGAAAGTGGAGCGGCAGTGGGACGACGCGCGGCGCTGCCTCACGCTGACCATCGAGCAGACCCAGCCCGAGGACGGCCTCACGCCCGTGTTCCGTCTCCCGATGACGCTGGAGGTGGCGACGGGCGGCCCCGGCACAGAGAGCCGGCGGATCCCGATCGAGGTGCGCGAGCGGAAGCAGACGATCCAGGTGCCGCTGCCGTCCCGTCCGCGCTATGTCGCGCTCGATCCCGAGCACCACGTGATGAAGCTCCTCGACTTCCCCCGCTCGGACGACGAGCTGCTCTACGGCCTGACGCGCTCCGAGTTTCCGCTCGAGCGGATCCGCGCCGCGCGCGAGCTGGCCGCGCGCTCCGACGAGCGGGTGGTCGCGGGGCTGGTCCGCGCGCTGAAGCGCGACCCCTTCTGGGGCGTGCGCGCCGCGGCCGCGGTCTCGCTGGGAGAGATCGGCCGGCGCGTCCCGGGAATCGCCGAACGGCTGGCCGCCCCGCTCCTGCGCGAGCACACGCGCGTCCGCCGCGCCGCCATCTGGGCGCTCGGCTGGATCGGAGACGACGCGGCGCTCAAGATCCTCCGCCGCGTGATCGCCAAGGACGCGAGCACCTTCAACGTCGGATGGGCGCTCATCGCGACCGCGCGCGCGGGGCGTCCCGACGCCTTCCAGCGGATCGTCGCCGAGCTGCCGCGCCCCAGCCACCGCGACATGCTTCAGATTCTCGCCTTCGACGCGCTGGCGGTGTTGAAAGACCCGCGCTCGCTCGACGTCTTCCTGGAGCACACCGGTCTCCGGTATCGAAACGAGACCCGAGCCGGCGCGACCAAGGCGATCGGGAAGCTGGGGATTCGCACCGACGCGGCCGAGACGCGGCTGGTCGAGCTGCTCCGCGACCGGTGGTTCCGCGCGCGAAACGCCGCCGCGTGGTCTCTCTGGAAGATCAAGTCCCCGAAGGCCGAGGCGGCGATCAGTTCGGCGCTGGAGCAGGAAGCGCTCGACATGACCCGCGTGGCGATGCGCGACGCCATCGAGGGGATCCGGAAGGGGCGGTAGATGGCGCTGACGGCCGGACTGAAGCTGGGCCCCTACGAGATCGTCGAGCCGATCGGCGCGGGGGGTATGGGTGAGGTCTACCGCGCCCGGGATTCGCGCCTGGGTCGCGACGTGGCGATCAAGGTTTTACCCGCCACGTTCGCCAAGGAGCGGGAGCGGATCCAGCGCTTCGAGCACGAGGCCCGCGCCGCCGGCGCGTTGAATCATCCCGGCATCGTCGCGATCTACGATGTGGGCACCGCGGACGGCGTCCCCTACCTCGTGAGCGAGCTGCTCGAAGGGGAAAGTCTGGGCTCGCTCGTCAAGGCTGGCCCCGTGCCGCCTTTGCGGGCTGTCGACCTCGCGATCCAGACGGCGCAAGCCCTGGCGGCCGCGCACGCGAAGGGGATCGTCCACCGCGACTTGAAGCCCGAGAACCTGCACGTTCTCCTCGACGGCCGCTTGAAGATTCTCGACTTCGGGCTCGCGAAGCTGACCACCGTGGACGCTCCGGCC
>JANLXD010000412.1:0-2026 GCA_031364935.1 Candidatus Eiseniibacteriota bacterium | reverse complement strand
CAGGGCGAGGCGCGCCGCGCACGGCCCTGGGTCTCCTCCTCACACAATTCCGCGATCATCTCTCGGACGAGCGCCGCCTGAGCGCGAACACGGTGAGCGCCTACGGCCGGGACCTCGCCCAGTACGACCTCTATCTCGTGGGGCGCGGCCACAAGGCATTCGCCGCGGTCACGCCCCAGGAGATCGAAGCCTACGTCGCGTCCGGCGGATGGTCCGCCGCCACCGTCGCCCGAAAGATCGCCTCGATCCGGTCGTTTCACGAGTTCTTGCGCCGCCGGGGGCTCGCGGGGGACAATCCCGCACTCCCAGTCCGCGCGCCTCGACGCTCGCGCCCTCTTCCGGACGTGCTCGCGGTGGAGCAGGTGGAGGCGCTTCTCAAGTCGCCCCGGGGCGAGTCGACACAGTCGGTCCGGGACCGGGCGCTGCTCGAGATGGCGTACGCGACGGGGCTTCGCGCGAGCGAGCTGGTGGCGCTGACGCTGGAGGAGGTGGACCTGGAGGAAGGGTTGGTCCGGATCGTGGGGAAGCGCCAGCGCGAGCGCATCGTCCCGTTCGGCCGAAAGGCGAAGGAGACGCTCCTCCGCTACCTCGAGGCGGCGCGGCCGCGGCTGGCGCGGGCTCGGGGGGAGCGCTCGGTGTTCGTGACGCGGCTGGGGAAACCCTTCACGCGGATGGGGTACTGGAAGCTCCTGCGCGGCTATGTGCGCGCCGCCGGCATCGAGCATCCGGTCTCGCCGCACACGCTCCGGCATTCGTGCGCGACCCACCTCCTCGAGGGGGGGTGCGACCTGCGCGTGGTGCAGGAGTTCTTGGGGCACCGCTCGATCGAGACGACGCAGATCTACACCCACCTCGACCGGAACTATCTCCGCGAGGTGCACAGGAAGTTTCACCCGAGAGCTTGACGCGACGCCGGAACGGGGGAGGACGGATGATGAGGATTCGGGTCTGGGGGACCGCGGGCACGTGGCTCGCGCTGGCGCTCTTGTTCCCGCGCGGTGCGGGGGCCGAGTTGCCGCCGGCGGCGATGTCGGCGGCGGAAACCGCGCCAGCGTCGACCCTGCCGACGACGTGGCTGGCCGCGGGACTCATCACGGGGCTGGGGGAAGCGAAGAAGCAGCCGGCGCCGACACCGCGCGCGCGTCCGCGCCTTCGGCGGCAGCGTCCGAACACCATCAGCCTCGGGCTCCAGGGACAGTTCGGCGTTGTGCGCGGGAATTCACGCATCGCAGACGGGTTCGACCAGGGCCCTGGCTACGCGTTTCGCTTCCGCTACATGCTCTCGTCCAGCTCGGCGCTCGGATTCTCCTTCGAGCACCAGAGGTACGGGAGCGTCCAGACACCGCTCAATGTGCCGGGCCAGTTCGCCGACAGCCACGTCGTGATCACCACGGTCGCGGTGGAGGGGGTCTTCTACAGACACCGCGAGAGCGACTTCAACCCGTACTTCCTGGGCGGGATCGGATACGCGACGCCGGACGTGGTCTACACCGACAGCCAGTCGAGCCGGGTCAACGAAGGGCTGTTCGCCACGGCCGGGATCGGCTTCGAACGCTTCGTCCGCCCACGCTTCTCCATCGATTTTTCCGTGCGCGGATATGCTTTCGTGAGCAACTCCGAGTTCACGTCAATTGGCCAGGTGGGCGTCGGGATCCACCTCTACCCCGGAGACTAGCCGGCGTGCGCGTCACCTTCTGGGGTGCGGCGCGCACCGTGACAGGATCGAAGCACCTGCTCGCGGGACGGCCCGGCAACGTCCTGCTCGACTGCGGCCTCTTCCAGGGGCGGCGCGCCGAGTCCGAGGCGCGCAACCGCGCGCTGCCGTTCCACGCGGGATCGGTGGACGCGCTGGTCTTGTCGCACGCGCACATCGACCACTCGGGAGCCGTGCCGCTCCTGGTGAAGAGCGGATTCCACGGCCCCATCCACACGACCCCGGCGACCGCCGATCTTTGCCGCGTGATGCTCCTGGACTCGGCGCACATCCAGGAGAAAGACGCGGAGTTCCTGAACCGGAAGCACGGCC
>JANLXD010000002.1:0-3844 GCA_031364935.1 Candidatus Eiseniibacteriota bacterium | reverse complement strand
AACGCGAGCGCCCTCGCGAGCGCCGGCCCCTCCCGGCGTGCGCCCAGATAGCCGAGCGCGGTGATCATGGCGACGCGGGCGCCCGGGTCGGTCTCCGTGGAAAGACGCGCGGCCAGGGCCGGCGCCGCCGTGGAATCGCCGACCAGGGCGAGCGCGAACGCCGCCTCGTGGCGGACGGGCGCCGAGCGATCGCGCAGGGCCGCGGTCAGCGCCGGAACGGAGCCCCGGTTTTGAATGCGGCCCAGGGCGCGGGCGGCCGAGCCGCGAAGGGCCGGCGAGGCGCCGGTGAGGAGAGCGCGCGCGAGCCCGGTGGTATCCCGAAGCGCCTCCCGCTCGTTCACCGGAGGCACCTCGGCCGGCTCGGCGCGCGCCAAGGGCGCGCTCCGCGCCATCGCGAGCGCCGCGACTAGGGCGATCATCATTCCCAACCGCTTCATCCCCGTTCCTCCCCACCATCCAGGAGCCCGCGCACGGCTACGAGCACGCGCTCCACGCCCACCGACTCGAGGGTCGCATCCTCGGCGCGGACCGTGCGCACGCGGCTCCCCACCGGCTTCCACTCGGCCGGGTCGGACCAGCCGTACACGCCCACCGTCCGGCAGCCGACCGCGCCCGCCAGGTGGAGCGGACCCGTGTCGTTTCCCACATAGATCGAGGCGCGCGCGAATCGCGCGGCCAGCATCGGGATGGTCTCCCCCGCCACGACGGGGAGCGTCCGCCCCAGGCGCCGCTCCATCGCGGCGGCGGTCCCCGCATCCTGCGGCCCCTCGATCACCTGCACGTCGAGCCCCCGTCCGATAAGCTCGCCCGCGACCTCGGCGAAGCGCTCCACGGGCCAGCGGTTCTTCGGCTTTCCGGCGCCGGGGTGAAGATACGCCACGCCGGACGGGGCGCGCGACACGAGCGAGGAATCGGGAACGTAGTGCGGCGGCGGCGGCGCCCCGGCGGCCCCCGCGGCGCGGGCCAGCATCATGGAGACTTCCGACTGGTGGAGCGCCACGCCGGGATAGGGAACGGCGCGCGTCAGGATCGCCCAATCGCGCCGCGCGTAGTGGGCCGGGTCGAATCCCACCCGCTCCCGCGCGGCCGAGCGCGCGACCAAAAGCGCGGCGCTCACGGAATAGGAAACGGTGGTGAAGTAGATCGCGAGATCGGGGGGCGGCTCCAAGACCAGCGCGGCGCGTAACGCCGCCAATGCCCCGCGCCCGCGCAGCACGCGCACCTCGTCGGCCCACGCCTGGCCGAGGACGGCCGGGGCGTTCTGGGCGCCGACGATCAGCGTGAGACGCGCGGAGGGGTAAAGGTCGCGGATGGCCCGGATGGCGGGTACGTTGAGGAGGAGGTCGCCGAGCTGGTTCTGCGGGCGGAAGAGATGGATCCGGCGTGGAGCGTCGGGACGCATCAGCGCGAAGCGTCGGGACGCATCAGCGGGGAGTGTCGGTCAGTCGTTCTCGGATTTGGGAGCGCCCGAAGCCTTGGGGTTCATCCGCTCCAGCTCGAGCACCTTGACCAGCCGGTCGTGGCAGCCGGCCGGCATGGAGGGATTCTCGACGTGCCGGTACAGCTTGATCGTCATCGTCAGGCTGTCGAATTGCGCCCGGCACTCGCTGCAGATGTGGATGTGCTTGTGCATCTCCTCCGCGACTTCCTTCTTCGTGTCCGCGTCGATGAAGTTAGAGATCGAATCCAGGACCTCGCGACACGTCATCATGATGCCTTGGCCCCCGTCGCCCTGTTGGTTTTGGTCTCGCTGAAGTACTGAGCGAGACGGTTCCGCACCTTGAGGCGCGCCCGGTGGAGCCGGGACTTCACGGCCGCCACCGACAGATCGAGGATCTCCGCCACGTCGGCATTCGACAACTCTTCGACGTCTCTGAGGATGAAGACTTGCCGAAATTCGGGGGGGAGTGCGTCGATTGCCTCGTCCATGGTCTTCTGCATTTCCTGGTTCAACAACTGTTCGGCGGGCCCGGGGGCCCAGTCCGCGATGGAAATCGGCGCTTCCCTCTCGTCGGAGTCCTCGATGGACACCTGGGGAAGCTGCTTTTTGCGAAGTCTCATCAGCGCCGAATTCGCCGTGATGCGGTAGATCCAGGTGGAGAAGGTCGAATTGCCCTTGAACGATTTGATGCCCCGATAGGCCCGGAGGAACGTGTCTTGAAGAACGTCTTCCGCGTCCTCCGGATTCCGCAGCATCTTCATCGCCAGGCTGTAGACCTTGGACTCGTACCGCGTGACGAGCTCCCCGAACGCGCGCTCATCGTCCGCCTGCGCCCGTGTGACGAGTTCTTCGTCTGTCGCTGTTGTCGCCACGTACTCCTCAGTGATGGATGCGGGTACCTACCAACGGGTTCCAAGAAACCTGACGCGAGGCTACGGAGATCGGGGGGTGGGTGTCAAGGCGCACGAAGCGGCGCCCACGGGCACAGCGACTTAGGCGGGCTGGCCGATTTTGGCCTCGGAACTCTCCTCGCGGGGGCGCCCGATTCCATGGCGGCGCATCTTGCAACGGAGGCTTCCGCGGCCGATGTGAAGGAGACGGGCCGCCTCGACCACGTTGCCGGCGCTCTTCTCCAGGGCGCTCTCGATCGCCGCCTTCTCCAGCGCGACCAGCGAGATCCCCTGCGCCGGGAAGCGCAGGCCCAGCTCGCCGAGATCGGGGTCGCCCAGGGCGCGCGGCTCGACGGTGGGGAGCGCCAGCTCGGCCGGCCCGATCTCCTCCGCGCGCGACAGGAGCACCGCGCGCTCCACCGCGTTCATCAGCTCGCGCACGTTGCCCGGCCAGGGATACTTGGCCAGCGCCCGCTCCCCGGCGGGGCTCAGGTGCGACGTGCGACCCAGCTTCCGAGAGACGCGTTCGGTGAAGAGCCGGGCCAGCAGGACCGCGTCGCCGTCGCGTTCCCGCAGCGGCGGCACTTCGATCGGGACCACGTTCAGCCGGTAGAAGAGGTCCTCGCGGAAACGCCCCGTGCGCACCTCCTCGGTGAGCGAGCGGTTCGTGGCGGCCAGGATGCGGACGTCCACGGGAATATCGCGCGAGCCGCCCACGCGGCGCACGATCTTCATGTCGAGGAACTTGAGAAGCTTGGCCTGGAGGGTCAGCGGCAGCTCGCCAATTTCGTCGAGGAACACCGAGCCGTGCTCGGCGGCCTCGAAGAGGCCGATCCGCTGCTGCGTCGCGTCGGTGAAGGCGCCCTTCTCGTGGCCGAACAGCTCGCTCTCGAGAAGCTCGCGCGGGATCGCCGCGCAGTTGATCTCCATGAAGGGCCCCCGGGCGCGCGGGCTCTCGCCGTTGATCGCGCGAGCGAACAGCTCCTTGCCCACGCCGCTTTCGCCCAGGATCAGCACCGAGGTGGCACTGCTCAGGGACACGCTCTGGGCCAGCTCGACGGTGCGGCGGATCGCGGGGCTCTCGCCGAGGATCCGGTCGAAGCGGAACTCCTGCTCGACGCGCGCGCTCTCCCGCTGCTCCCGCGCCTGCTGCACCAGGCTCTTCGCGGCGGCGTGGAGCAGGCTGTCCATCGCGCTGACGCGGAGCGGCTTCAGGAAGATATTCCGGATGCCGCTGGCGTTCATCTCCGCGGCATCGACGGCGTCCTCGCGGTCCAGCCAGAGGGCGAGCTGCATCCGGGGCCAGGACTCCTTGAGCCGGAGGACGGCGTCCCTCCGGTCCACGGGGTTGGCCGGATCCCGCGACCCGAAGTCGAGCACACCCAGGGTGAAGGCCGATTCCGCGTGCGGCGCCGCGAGGAACTCGTCCACGGTGCCCGCGACGACGACGGAGACCTTCTGCTGCTCCAGGTGGGCCTCGAGCGACTCGCGCTCCGGACCCGGCGGCATGATG
>JANLXD010000556.1:0-6136 GCA_031364935.1 Candidatus Eiseniibacteriota bacterium | reverse complement strand
TTTTTCCGCTCCCTCTACCCACATCCGGGCACTGCACCACCATCCACCTCCCTCACTTTGGTTGGTTGAACTCATCTACCTCAACGTTGAATTCATCCAACCAAGAACGAGAGGGGTGTCCATGATGAAGGATCTCACATGAAGGTCCGCAAGAGTGCTCGCATCGTCGTGCTCAATCCGGCCGGTGCGGTGTTGCTCGTCCGTTACCACGACCCGACGCCGGTCAATCGGAGCAAGCCCGAACTGGTCACCTATTGGGTACCGCCGGGCGGCGGAGTCGACGAGGGCGAATCATTCGAGCGGGCCGCCATCCGCGAACTCGAAGAGGAGACCGGTATCGAGCTTTCGGAAGTCGGCCCGCAGATCTGGTCACGGCAACGACAACTCATGAACCACGGCGAGCTCAAGACGTACCTGGAGCGCTATTTTATTGCGTGGGCCAAACCCCCGCGCCAGTTACGGAACCGGACAAGGGAGAAGATTGAAGAGATTCGCTGGTGGACCTCAGACGAGTTGCGAGCGTCGACGGAGACTTTCTTGCCGGAAGGCTTCGTCGAGCGCGTTGCGCCCGTGATGGTGGGCGATGTTCCTTCTGTGCCGATTGACATAACCTGACGATGCGGGATCTCGAAGGGTGGGGATGATGAGGTGTGTGTGAGCCTAGTGGCTACGTGCCTTGGACGCACGGGAAGGAACGCGGAGGGCAGTTCCGCTTGGGCTAGCGACCAGGCGGCTCTGGGGGCGGCACGGGATCGATGTGCGGGACGCCCGTGTCCGCGCCGCGGGCGCTGAGGACCTGGCGCGCCGACTCGGCGAGATCGGAGTACGTGGCCCGCATCTTGTCGAGCTCCTTGTCGTCCAGCTCTTCCAGGTCGAGGAGCGCGTTGTGCGCACCTTCCTGGGCCCGGATCAGCTCGTCCAGCTTCAGGTGGGCCGCCTCGGAATCGCGGTTCTGCGTGTTTTGGATCAGGAAGACCATCAGGAAGGTGATGATGGTGGTGCCGGTATTGATGACGAGCTGCCACGTGTCGCTGAAATGGAAGATCGGACCCGTCACGGCCCAGATCACGATGATCAGGAACGCGAGGCCGAAGGCGGCCGGGCGGCCGGCGGCGCGGGATGTCGCTTTCGCGAATCGCGTGAACCAGGACTTCCGAGGTCTGCTGCGGGGAGGCGAGACGGGGTCCAACGGCGCTCCTTTCAGACAGGGTCAGCCAGGGTCAGCGCAGCGCCAGCACCGCCTGGGAGAGCCGCTCCACGTCGCGGGCGTCGTTGTAGACCTGGGCCGATACGCGGCACCAGATCCGCCCCCTCCAGGCGTGCACCTGCACTTCGATCCGATGATCAAACAGAAGCCGGTCGCGGACGGACGCCGCGGCTTCCGCCGTGTCTCCCAACGACTCCGGCATGGGAAGCGTGATCATGGTGCCGACCATCGCCTCTCCGACCGGGAGTTTCGTGCCCCAGTCCGACGCAAGCATCGTACCGGCTCGCCAGGCCAGGAAGTGGTTATACCCACGGACCGCCCCGAACCCCAGCTCCTCCAGATAATCCAGCGCCGCCGGGGCGGCGAGGTGAGCGGAAGGGTCCCGGGTCCCCACCCAGTCGAATTCCGCCGCGAAGCCGCGGCCCAGCCCCCACGAGATCACGGGCGGGTGCAGCTCCGCCTGACGCGCCCGGTCCGCCCACAAGATGCCGCAGCTCCGGGGCGCGTACGCCCACTTGTGGAGATTCCCCGTGTACCAGTCGGCGCCGATCGAGGGCAGGTCGAGCGAGACGGCGCCCGGCGCGTGCGCTCCGTCGACCAGGACCGGAATGCCGCGGCTCTTGCATCGCTCCACGATCGCTTCGACCGGAAGGAGGAGCGCGGTATCGGAGGTGACGTGGTCCACGATCGCGAGCCGCGTCCTCGGGGTGAGCGCCGCTTCGAACGCGCGGACGATCCGTTCCGCCTCGAACGGTGGTCCGGGGATCTCCGCCGCCAGCACGCGGGCCCCCGATTCGCGCGCGCGGAATTCCGCGGCGTTTCGGATCGCGCCGTAGGCGTGCTCCGTGAGCACGATCTCGTCCCCTTCGCGAAATGGCGTCGAGCGGAGCACCGCGTTCACGCCGGTCGTCGCGTTGTCGACGAAGACGAGGTCCCGCCCTTCCGCTCCGAGGAAGCGCGCGACCCGCTCGGCCGCGGCGCGCAGGCGCGGAGGCTCCGCGCGGGGACCACCGACCGCGATCTCCGACAGCTCCCGCAGCAAAAACCGGGCAGGCTCCGCCTCGATCTCGCGCCGGATCGCGTCCTGCGCCTCGAGCGCGCGCCGGGGCGGAGCGCCGACCGTGCCGTGATTCAGGTAGGTGATGTCGGGGTCGAGCATCCATTCGGAGAGCAACCCGCGGCCGAATCTCCCGGCTCCCCCGGCGGTGGAGCGGATCACGAGTACCGCTCCGGCCGAAGCGCGGCGAGGTCGATCGAGGGCGTCTCTCCCGAGATCAGCTCCGCCACCAGCTTCCCCGTGATCGGACCCATGCTCATCCCCAGCATCGCGTGTCCCGTCGCCACCACCACGTTCTCCCAACGAGACGTCCGCCCCAGATAGGGCAACCCGTCGGGCGTGCACGGGCGGAGACCGCTCCACGGCGCGACGCCCTCGAAGACGCGCGGCTCGAGGGCCGGGAGATAGCGTGCCAGCGAGCGCAGAATCCCGCGCACGCGAGGCGGGTTGATGCCGGACGAGCGCGAGCCCAGCTCCATCGTGCCGCCGACGCGGAGGGCGCTTCCCATGGGCGTGACCGCGACGCGGGCCTCCTGGAGGAGGAGCGACCGCCGCGGAAGCTCGGGAGGGGACGCGAGCGTCAGGCTGTAGCCCTTCCCCGGCTGCAGGGAGAGCCGCACGTTCAACTTTCGGAGAAGCGCCGCCGACCACGCGCCCGCGGCCACCACGAACTCGTCCGCGGGGTATTCCGCGGCCTCGGTCCGCGCCGCGCTCACGCGGCGTCCGGAAGCGCGCCATCCCGTCACCGCCGCGTTCCAGACGATCAAGCCGCTGCGCTCCCGGACCAGGCGGGTCATCGCCCCGCAGAACCGATATGGCGTCACGTGCGCGTCGAGCGGATAGTGCACGCCGCCAGCCACGTCCAGCGACAGGCCGGGCTCGAGGGAACGGACCCCTTCCCCGTCGAGGACGGCGGCCGGCAGCCCGAGCGCCTCGGCCCGCGCGGCGTGGCGGGCCTCCTCCGCGAGCGCCGCGCGCGATTGGAACAGGAGCAGGAGCCCCTCCCGCGTGAGCTGGAATTCGTTCGCGGTGGCATCGGCCAGCTCCTCGAACAACGACCGGCTCGCGAGGTTCAGATCGCGCAGCAGCGGCCCCGCCCGGTGCGCGCGGGCCGGGCTCGACGCGAGCCAGAATCGCAGGGACCATGCAATGAATTCCGGATCGGGACGGAGCCGGACGTAGAAGGGACTCTCGGGGTCGCCAAGCCAGCGGAGCGCCTTCCCGATCACGCCGGGTGCGGCGAGGGGAATGAAGTGGCTGGGGGAGATGAAGCCGGCGTTTCCGAGGGAGCAGCAGTCGTGGTCGGGCGGGCCGCTCTCGAGGAGCGTGACGGCATGCCCCTTTCCCAGCGCATAGTACGCGGAAGCCAGACCGGAGACGCCGCCTCCCACGATGACCACGTTCTTCCGAGCCAGCCCGTCCTCCGATCGATCCCATCGCGCCCCGCGAAGCCGCCGAATCTAGCACAGCCGCGCGCGAAACCTCTTGGCGCCGGCCGCCCGCGAATCCTCTTGGCAGCCTCGCGGCCACCGGGTACGGTCTCGCGGTGACGGACTGCATTTTCTGCCGCATCGCCAGGGGTGAAATCCCTTCGCGCCAGGTGGCCGAGTCGAAGGAGGTCCTCGCCTTCCACGACCTGCATCCCCAGGCGCCGACGCACATTCTCCTCATTCCGCGCCGCCACGTCGCCGCTTCCGCCGCGGAATTCACGGACGCCGACGCGCCGCTCCTCGGCGAGATCTTCACGCTCGCGGCTCGCGTCGCAGCCCAGCAAGGGCTCGCCGCGGGATGGCGGCTCGTGACCAACGTGGGCCCCGACGCCGGCCAGTCGGTCTTCCACCTTCACTTCCACCTGCTCGGAGGCGCCCCTCTGGGGCGGTTCGGCACATGAGACGCCGTCGATTCGTGAAGCTACTGGCCGCGAGCGCGGCCGCGATTCTCGCGCAGCCCGTCGAGAAGACGCTCGCTGCTCCCGCGGCGCGCGCGGGTGCCTCTGCCGCCCCCGCCCACGACGCCCCGCCCGCGCTCCGCAAGGAGATTGCCGCCCAGAAGAAATCGGTCGCGGACACGCTGCGGGTCATCCGTTCGTATCGGCTTCCCGCGGGGAGTCCTCCCGCGTCCGTCTTCCGCGCCTTACGGCGGAGCGTGCCGCGTGGCCGCTGACGACACCGATCTCTGCTACCGCTCTGTCGCGGACCTCGCGGAGAAGATCCGGAAGCGGAAGCTCTCTCCCGTCGAGTTGACGCAGGCGTACCTCGATCGAATCCGCCGCTACGCCGGCACGCTGAACGCCTTCGTCACGGTGACCGACGACCTCGCGATCGCCGAGGCGCGCGTCGCCGAGAGCGAGATCATGCACGGGCGCTACCGCGGTCCTCTGCACGGTATCCCGTACGGCGCGAAGGACCTGCTCGCCACCGCGGGGATCAAGACCACGTGGGGGGCCGCTCCCACCCGCGACCAGATGTTCGACCGGGACGCGACCGTGGTTCGCCGGCTCCGGGTGTCGGGAGCGGTGCTCCTGGGCAAGCTGGCGATGGTCGAGTTCGCGGGTTGTCTCGGCTACCGCTTCGCCGACGCGTCCCTGACCGGGCCGGGGCGGAATCCCTGGAACACCGGGCGGTGGACCGGCGGATCCTCGTCCGGCTCCGGCGCGGCCGTCGCCGCGGGACTGGTCGGATTCGCGATCGGCACGGAGACGTGGGGATCGATTCTCTGCCCGTCGGCCTTCTGCGGCGTGACGGGCCTCCGCCCCACCTACGGGCGCGTGAGCCGCGCTGGCGGGATGGTGGGCTCGTTCACGCTCGACAAGATTGGCCCGATCGCACGGAGCGCCGGCGACTGCCGCCTGGTGCTCGACGCCATCGCCGGTCCGGACTCCGACGATCCCAGCGCGGTCGACGAGCCGGTGAAGCTCGAGAGGCGTCGACCCGACATGAGCCGGCTCCGCGGCGCCCTGATTCGGCTCGACTTTGCCAAGACCGCCGGGGCCGAGCCCGAGGTGGGAGCCGCTTTCGAACAGGCGGTCGGGGAGCTCCGCGACGCGGGACTTCGGCTGGAGGATGCGGTTCTTCCCGAATTCCCCGCCGCCGAGGTGGCCACGACCGTGCTCTACGCCGAGGCGATCTCCACGTTCGAGAATTTCTTCGACAGCGGCGACGTCCGAAAGCTCAAAGACCCGTACGCGCCCTACCAACGGGACGTCACCGCCGCGCTCACGGGCGCGGATTACGTCAAGGCCTCGCGAATGCGGGCGGTGCTGCAGCAGAAAGTGAACGACTTCTATGGCAAGTACGACGTGATCGTGACGCCGAACTTTCTCTCGGTCGCGCCACCCGTCTCGGAGGACCTCGTCAAGACGCTCCCCTACCCCGATCCGGTAGGAGCGGTGGGAAACGCGTGCGGCCTCCCGGCCATCGCCCTCCCCTGCGGCTTCGGACGGAGCCACATGCCGGCGGGATTTCAGATCATGGGAGCGGCGTTCGAGGAGGGGCTGTTGTTGGATCTTGGTGAGATGTATCAGGGGCGGACTAGGTTTCACTTGGAGCGGCCGCCGCGGTTTGCTTAGCGGGTGCAGTGGAGAGTGCATGGCGGCCTGGCGCTACGCACAAAGCGGAAGCGAAAAAAACAATCCGTCGGGCGAGGTCGCCTTCGCTCGCTTCGGCTCAAATCGCCCCACGGATTGTTTTTTCGCTCCCTCTACCCACATCCCGACACTACTTCACCCACCCTCACCACTTTGATTGGTTGAGGTCAGGGGCATCAGCGTTGAACATCCAACGGAAAACTAAGAGTGTCTGTGGTCGTGTGTGGGGGATGTGGTGTGTGGAGCGTGGTGGCTGTGTGTCTGTTGGACGCGCGGGGAGGAACGC
>JANLXD010000552.1:0-4419 GCA_031364935.1 Candidatus Eiseniibacteriota bacterium | reverse complement strand
AGTCCGATAGCCGCGCACCTCGCGAAGGAACAGCCTGTGCGCGAGGGCGCGCGGGAGGACGGGACGACCGGTCTGGACACGGACGTGACTCAGGCTTCGAAGGCCCAGGGCGCGGAGCTCCGGATCGCTGCTTCGGACCATCGTCATCAGAGCGTCGACGGCCCGCGGCGTGGCGATCTCGGCCAACGCCCGCGCGGCGAGCGCCTGCGCGCGGGCGCTGTGCTCGCCGCTCAGGAAGCGGGCCAGCTCGGGAATGGACACGTCCCCCATCCCCGCGAGCGACGTGCGCGCCTCGGTGCTCAGTTCCGCGACGAAGAGGAGCGGAAGAACGGTGTCGAGGAGCTGCGCCGCCGGTCGCCGCGCGGCGGAAAGAAGTGCCGCCCGCTTCACCTCGACGTCCGGATCGGTGAGGAGCGCTTTGAGCCGCGCGCGCGCCGTGCTGCCCGGCATGGCGCCGAGCGCGCGGGCGGCGAGGATGAGGTCTTCGGTCTGACCGGTCGCGACCATCGAGTCCACCCAGTCCAGCGTGAGCGCGCCTGGCGCCGTATCGGGCCGTTCGAAAAGCGCCTCGACCGCGCGGCGCTGGAGCGCGCGATCGGATCCCTCGACCAGCCGTCGCACGAACGTGGTCGGGTTTGGGCTCAAGGTGATGAGGTAGCGGATGGCCGCGCTCGAGAGCGCCTCGTCCGGCTCGTGGATGAATCGCTCGATGGTACCGCCGACGTCGCGGAGGCGGAGCGCCTCCATCGTCTGCACCGCCGCCGCGCGCACCGCGTACGAAGAGTGCTGAAGCGCCTCCCGGACCGCGCGGGCGACGCGACGGTCTCGGACCTCGGCCGCCAGGTGGAGCGCGAGGACCAGGCGCCGCTCGTCGTCGGATCTCAAGGAAGCGATCAGCGCGCGAAGGGCGGCCGGCGTGCGGAACGATTCGGCCGCGCTCCCGGGCTCGATCCACCTCTGGCTCAGGGCTGTCTGGAAGGCGCGGCCGTACTCGCGGTTCAGGAAGCCCAGCACCACCAGCCATACGGCCGCGAAGCCGATCGTCACGGCGACCAGCGTGGGGAGCCCGATGCCGACCGCATGAAGCAGCACGATCAGAAGCACGCCGACGAGGGCGTCCGACCACCGCTCGACGAGCGTGTCGATCGCGGGCTTGATCCGACGACGCTCGGGCGGTGGAACGGCCATGTAGTAGATCTCCGTGGTCGACTTGCCCATGGTCTGGAGCACGACCCCCTGCACCCACCGCATCGCCACCACCGCCCACCAGCTCCCGCTCATGGCTACCCAGGCGGCGGTGCCCATGACCGAGAGGGGCTGGACCTGGCTCGCGGCGGAGAGTCCCAGCCGGTGGAGCAGCCATCCGACCGCGCCGAACTGGAGTATCAGGGCGAAGGCGCTCATCGCCACCTGAAACTTGCCCAGGAACTGCGTGAGTTGGTGCGGGTCCGGGTAGGTCCGCTGGATGAAGAACTTGAACTGGAAGTCGATCAGCGTCCCGATCACCACCGAGAGGGCGAGCGCGGTGGCGAGCAGCTTGAGATAGCGGGACTGGCGCAGGATGTCCCATCGCGAGAGCGACGTCGCGAACTCGAGTGGGCTCTCGCGGCGCTTCCGGCGCTTCTCGATCATGCGCGTGAGCACGTGCGCGAAAAGAAAGAGAAGAGCCACGATCCAGATGAGCCCCACGCGCTTGAAGACGGGCGTGAGCCACCCGGCGATGCCGCCTCCAACAAGCCCCCCGACCAGCCCGCACCCGCTCAGGACCGGGAACAGCCGCCGCGCCCGGTGCGAGTCCCACACGTCCAGCGCGAGCACCCAGAAGTGCGGGATCAGAAGCATGGCCTGGCTTCCGGTCCAGAGGTAGAACGCCGCGGTCGTGAAATTTCGCGAGAACGGATAAACGAGCGCGGCGGTCAGGCCGAATCCGATCGCCAGGAGCTGATTGAATCGGGCCAGGTTCAGGCGCGGGAAACGGCGGGTGAGCCGGGCCTCCAGCCATAGGAACCCGACCGAGGCGACCGCGACCGCGACGTATGCGTACGGAAGCGACAGGGCCCCGAAGTTGGCGAGAAAGAGCGCGTCGCGGACCACCTTCGCCAGCGTGTACGCGCACAGGAGAGTCGCGACCAGGACCCCCATCAAGAGCAGGGTCGGCTGCTCCTCGGGCTCGACGCCGAGCCTGCGCGTCAGCGTCGATTTCAGACGAAATGGGATGGGGGCCTCCTCGATGGGCGCGGCGAACGGCGGTCCGGCAAGGGTGAGTGGCCGGGGGCGAGTCCTCATTTACCCGTCCTAGCATGCGACGGACCACCCGCGCCGGACGGGCATTCCGCTAGGGCTGTTCCCAGGCGCCGGCGCCGTCCGTGGGCGCCGTAGAGCCCCTTCTGGCGCCGAATTCGAACCGTTCCGTTGTAAAACACGGCCCGGGTAAACGCCCTAAATGTACCAACACCCACCCCCCGCGACGGTGCTAACCTGTTGCCGCCATTCCACGACCCACCCGGCACGCGGCTTGATAAGTCGTGACGGTCCTGGTGTCGACTATTGCCGCGGTCCCCATCCAAAGGAACCGGAGGTCTACTGTGTCCCGAACGGCGCCGCGAGCTACGCGCCTCGCCGTGTCCGCGGCCGCGATGTTGGCGACCCTTTCACTCGCTACTACAGAAGCAACCGCAGCCCCCGCCGGGGCGGAGCCACGGTTCGGCGACTCCACGTGGGTCGCCCCGAACGCCCCTCCCGCCGGCGATCCGTCCGAAGCTGGCCCTCGGGTCAACGAGCCCGACCACGAGCGCACCTGGGAGACCGTACTCCGTACCCCGTTCCGCGTGGCGTTCCTGCCCTTCCGGCTCTTGGCGCGCGGGTTCGAAGCCGGGGCAAACTACGCCGAGGAGCATTTCAACCTTCAGGAATTCGAGAATAAGAAGCCGAGCGGCCCCTCGGTCCGAGTCAGCGTATCGCCCCAGTTCAACATCTCGGGGAACGAAGGAATCGGTCTGGGCGCGACGGTGAAGGGTCCCATCGTCGACCCGAAGAACCGGTTTCGAGTCGATGCGCTATGGACGCACTTGGACAACCGCCGCCTCCGTCTCCGGACGCTGTTCGGAGAAGGCTCGTCAGTCATTGGCGTCGGAGCCGAAGGGATGTACGACTACCGGCCCAACCGGCGCTTCTACGGCGTTGGGAACGACGTGGGCACCAGTCGCTACATCTACCTCCAGCGTGAGAACCGCGGTGACGGGTGGGTCTTCTTCGGGCGCGACTCCACGCGACGGATCCGCGCGATCGTCGGTATCTCGGACGTGGACATCGACCGGGGCTATAACGGCGGCGGCGCCAAACGCGCGTCGGAGGTCTACGACACGACCCAAGTCTCCTTCCTGAACCGCGGATCGCGGGTCAAGTCGTACGGCGCCGCGGGACAGTTCGCGGTCTTGAACTCGGTGCACCAGCCCTCCCAGGGAATCCATTTTCTCGGCGAAGCGAGGCACGTGACCAGCATGGGCGACGACTCCAATATCCGCTTCGAGTCGTGGCGCGCCGAGACGCGCGGCTATATTCCCGTCCTCTCGCCGAGGCGGGTCATCGCGCTTCGCGGCGTGCTCCAGGGAGTGGATCCCGACGCCGGCACCGACATGCCCTTCTACCGTCTCCCTGTCGCCGTGAAGCAGAACCGCTTCGCGGGCTACTCGGGGGACCGCTTCCGCGACCGGCGGCTCGCGATCCTCCATTCCGAGTACCGCTGGCTCATCTGGGCCTCGCGCATGTACGCGTTCGCTATGGCGCAGCGAGCCCAGGTCGCGCCTTCGAACCACGCCCTCCGCTGGGCCGACATGCACGAGGCCTACGGCGGCGGGCTTCGCTGCCACCTCTCCGACTCCCAGAACGCGCGGCTCGAGGTCGCAAAGGGATCCGGGGGAATGACCATCAACCTCGAGCTGGACGCGGAGTTCTGATGCGACTGCGACGCGCCTCATGGGCGCTGACCACCGTTCTACTTGCCGCCGCGCTGACTGTCGTGGCGCCCCGCTCGGCCCGCTCCGACAACGATGTGGAAGAGCGGTTGGAGCATCAGCCCGTCAACCCGTCCACGGGGGTGGATCATGACGGCCAGCCCATTCCCAAGCCCAAGGAGCGCGATCCCGGGCACCTGGGACACCTCGCCCGCGAGTCCCTGATCGAGCCGATCAACCGCGCATTCGACATCCCGGACAAGCTTCTCTGGCTGGCCGAGCCCTTGGGCGTCCGGAAGGTTCCGGAGGCCTCGAACGTCAACGAATTCGACGAAGTGCCGAACTCCACCTGGTTCACGAACCGCAACCACGTGCGCTCGGTCCCGTCCCATGACGTGCTGGTCGGGCCATTCGGCAGCGCTCGCCCCACGCCCCCCTACACGATCAAGAGCGTGAAGAAGCAGGG
>JANLXD010000535.1:0-1599 GCA_031364935.1 Candidatus Eiseniibacteriota bacterium | reverse complement strand
CGGGATCCTGGTCGTCGACCAGGTGAAGACGCCGTCCCCGTCCTTGTCCATGCCGCAGCCGCGCGCGTCCACCACAACGCCCGCCGCCGTCGAGTCGCATTGGTCGATGCCGTCGGGGACGCTGTCCTGGTCCTTATCTAGATGGCATCCCGTGGCGTCGACGATCGCGCCTTTGGGCGTCCCGGGGCATTTGTCGAGTCCGTCGAACACCGCGTCCTGGTCGGTGTCGAGCGGGCAGCCGCTCGCGTCGACCACGGCGCCCTGGGGCGTTTCCTTGCAGCGATCACGGTTGTCGGGGACGCCGTCCGAGTCGGTGTCGCGCGAACGGCCCATGAAGAAGCCGGTGACGCCGCCGCTCACCAAGAAGGTGTTCACGCGGGTCGCGCGGCCGGGTCCGATCTCCTGCTTGTAGGTCACGTCGCGCCCGTCCAGACGAAACCCCAGCCACTCGCCCAGCCGGATGATGACGCCGGCGCCGAAGTGGAAGGCCGATTTGGACTCGCTGACATTGGTATTCTTCCGCTCCACCTTGGCCATGCCGATGCCGCCGTAGACGTACGGGAGCGTCCAGCGCGTGCGGTCGGGCGTGAGGAAAAGACCGCCGCCGTAGTGCATGAACGTGGCGCTTCCCAGCTCGGGAGTCTCGAGGTCCGGGGCCGAGCGGTGGACCAGCGCTTCCACGCCGGCAAAGCGGTTCAGGAAGAAGCCTCCGTGTAGCCCGTAGCCCTGGACGTCGCGCAGCGCCTGCTCCGGGTCGTAATAGACGCCCGACAGCTCGAGCGAGACCCACGCCCGTTCTTCGACCGCGTGCGCCGGCCGTGCCGGGGAAGCGGCGAACAGGAGAACCAGGAGCAGGGAGGTGCGCAGAGTACGGGCGAGAGGACGACGCATATCGAACACGCCTCCGGATCACCAAGCGGTATTAGGGAGGAATCGCGCGGCAGTGTGGCCGTTTTACTTCCCTATGTCAAGATTCTGGTATACTTTGGCGATGCTGGAAGAGCGGCTGAACGAGGACATGAAGTCGTCGCTCAAGTCGGGCCAGAAAGAGCGCCTCCAAACGCTCCGCATGATGCGGAGCCAGATCCTTCTCGAGAAGAAGAAGGACGCCTCGATCGAGGTACTCCCCGACGATCAAGTGCTGGCAGTTCTCACGTCGTACGCCAAGCAGCTCCGCGAATCCGCCGCGGAGTACGAGAAGCTGGACAAGCGCGACAGGGCAGCCACGATTCACGCCGAGCTGGCCGTGGTCCGCGAGTATCTCCCGGCGCCGTTGACCCCCGAGGAGACCCAGGCTCTGGTCCAGGCCGTCATCCGCGAGACGGGCGCCTCCTCGCCCAAGGATCTCGGCCGCGTCATGAAGGAAGCCACAGCGCGCGCACAAGGCCGCGCCGACGGAAAGGCGCTGAGCGAGATGGTCCGCGCCGCCCTTAACTGAGCGGGACGAGCTTTTGCAGACTCCCGCGATGAGGAAAGTCCCCGCACGATGATGAAACCTAATCGCCGCCGTGGCGAACGGCCGCCCGCTTCGCCCGGTTCCAGCCCGAGGCCGCATCCCGCGGCCCGTGGTGGCCGCCCCGGAAAGCCTCCGATCCGGCG
>JANLXD010000493.1:0-8034 GCA_031364935.1 Candidatus Eiseniibacteriota bacterium | reverse complement strand
GCGGGCCCTTCGCGCGACCTCACCGCGCGCCGCCTGGCGTCGCTCCGCGCCATCCTGTGCCAGAGCGACGAAGCTCTTCGCGCCCGCCTCCCGGAATATTTCCTCGTCTACTACAAGCACCTCCGCATCATCCGGAATCCCGCGCGCATCAATCACCTCTTCCAGAAGGGGCGCGACATGTTCACGTACCTCGACGCGGAGGGGAGGGACGTGCTCGACCTGGGAGCGGGCTTTGGCCTCGAGGCGCTCCTGGTCGCGATCTACGGAGCCCGCCGCGTGCTCGCCACCGAGATCGACCGCGACATGGTCGCGGTGGGCGCCTACCTGGCGCGCGCGGTGGACCCGCCCGTCGACCACTTCGAGTCGCGCTACGGGGACGGGATCGGGATGGAGCTGCCCTCGGCCTCGTTCGACGGCGTCATGGCGAACTGCGTGATCTCCCACGTCCGCGACCTCGACGGCTTTCTGCGCGAGGCGAACCGGGTCCTTCGTCCCGGCGGGATCTTCTTCCTGAGCGACGAGAACAACTCCTTCTACCTCCCGGCGCGCGGACGCCGCCGGCATGGGTGGCACGCCATGGAGAGGGAGCCCGACGGGCCCTACTTCGCGGCGCGCCGTGCGCTGATCGGCGAGCACTTTCCCGGACTGGCCCAGAACCAGCTCCTCGAGGCGACCCGTCGGACGCGCGGCCTGGTGGGCGCCGACGTGATCGAGGGGACGCGCGAGCTTCTCGAGACCGGCGCCGTCCGAAAACAGGCCGAGTTTCCCTACCGCGACCCCCGGGACGGCCAGTACCCGGAGCGGGAGCTGAACCCGTTCTGGATGATGGACCGGTTCCGCGCGGCGGGCCTCGAGCCGGAGCTTCTCCCCGCCTTCTTCTCGCGCGCCATCGAGGTCCACCCCAGGCAGTGGGTCAAGGACGCGCTCCGCTTTGTCTGCACCCGATGGCCGGTGCTTTCCGTCTACGTGTGGCCGATCATGCGCCTCCGGGGGCGAAAAGTACGTTGACACCCCGCGCGGCGCGCCGATAGGCTGCGCCTCGTGCGATGGGCTCACGCTGTTTGCCTACTCGCCGTTCTGGGCGCGCTCGCCGGGAGCGCCGCCTGGACCGCGACGTCCTTCTCCGCCCCGGCGAATCTCGTCGCGCGCGACAATCCCGGCGATTCCGGCGGCGCCATCCGGCTCACATGGACCCCCCCCGACTCGTCTAGCCTCCCGCCCGATGCGGTAATGGAAATACGCCGCGCCGAGGCCCCCGCGTTCGAATGGACGCCGCTCGCCGAGGTGTCGCCGTTCGCTGGCCGCTACGTGGATCAGACCGCGGCCGAGGGGCACGTCTACCGCTACGAGATCCGCCTCAAGTCAGCCGCGGGAGCCGCCGCCGGCACCATCGGGGACGCGGCGGTCAGCGAGCCCGCCTCCGCCCACGACAACTGGTTCCGCACCGAGCGGACGAATTCCTTCATCGCCACGATCATCTTCCTGATCGTTGTGCTCGGCTCGATCTATCTCGCGCGCTCGGGCAAGCCGATCTTCATCCGGAAGATCGCTGGGCTGAACGCCGTGGACGAGGCGATCGGGCGCGCGACCGAGACCGGGAAGAAGGTGCTCTACGTGCCCGGGATCCAGAGCATGGACGACATCCAGACCGTCGCCTCGATGTCGGTGCTGGGCCACGTGGCGCGCGTGTGCGCGCGTTATGGCACCGACCTCGACGTGGCCAACCGCGACCCGCTCACCTTCGTCGCCGCGCGCGAGACCGTGCGGGGAGCGTACCTCTCGGAGGGGCGTCCGGATCTCTACCGCGAAGAGATGGTGAACTACGTGACCTACGACCAGTTCGCCTTCACGGCCGCCGTCTCGGCCCGCATGGTGCGCGAGCGCCCGGCGGCCATCTTCCTGATCGGCTACTTCTTCGCCGAGTCGCTCATCCTCGCCGAGACCGGCCAGTCGGTGGGCGCGATCCAGATCGCGGGGCAGGCCGATCCCACGCAGCTTCCGTTCTTCGTCGCGACGTGCGACTACACCTTGATCGGCGAGGAGCTGTACGCCGCGAGCGCGTATCTCTCGCGGGAGCCGATTCTCCTCGGCTCGATCCGCGGCCAGGACATTTACAAGGCGCTCTGCATCCTGGTCGGTCTGACCGGCATCGTGATGGCGTCGCTCGGAAACACGTGGATCGCCCGGATCCTCCAGACCCGATGAGCGCGGCCCGGACAGCGCGGGGAGGGGGCCTCCGATGAAGCTCGATTTCGCGCGCGTCGCGCTCATGATCTTCTTCTTCATCATCCCCGTGATCGGGATCTGGCTGGGGCAGAACAGCCCGGCCATGCGGGGGCGCATCCCGCTCCTCGTGGCCTTCATCGCCGGGATGATCCCGCTCATCGCGCTCTACGTGCCGAAGAGCTTCCTCTCGGGGCAGGAGGGGATGAGCACGCGGCTCGACCAGTGGCTGATCATCGTGGCGGGGTTCGCGCTCCTCCTGGGCATCGTGAACGTCCTCCAGAACTCGAGCCGGAAGATCGCGCGGCGAGACTCCGGATGGATCTTCTCGGCCGTGCTGGTCACGGGCCTTTTGATCACGGGAAGCTTCGGCGTCTGGGGCGCGCTCTCCGGGAACGGAATCGGATTCATGCCCGACGGCTCGCCCACGCCCTTCAAATGGGTGGAGGACCGGATCTTTCAGCCGCTCCAGTCCACCATCTTCTCCCTCCTCGCGTTCTTCATGGCCAGCGCTGCGTTCCGAGCCTTCCGCGCGCGGAACACCGAGGCGACCATCCTGCTCGTGGCAGCGGGCGTCGTGATGGCCGGACGCGTGCCGCTGCTCGAATTCCTCGCCGCGCCGTTTCCGGGACTCCACGCGGCGGCGGCCACCGGCAGCCGGTTCCTGGGGGGGCTCACCGAGTGGATCATGAACACGCCGAACGGAGCCGCGCAGTCCGGGATCATCATCGGCGCCGCGCTCGGAGCCGCCTCCATGGCGATCCGCGTCATTCTGGGGATCGAGCGGGGCTATCTCGGCCTGGGCGCGGGGGAGCAGGGATGAGGGAGCGCCGCGCGTGAACCGCTTCTTCGAGTGGCTCCTGAACCTGGATCGCCGCTGGATCTACGTCTTCGTCGCGGTCAGCCTCATCACGCCGATCGTCGTTCCGATCGGCCTTCCGGTCACCACGACCGATTCGACGCGCCGGGCCTTCGAGCACATCGAGCGCTTGCAGGCGGGCGACGTGGTTTGGCTGTCGTTCGACTACGGGCCCTCGTCCGCCCCCGAGAACGACCCCATGGCCGACGCCTTCCTGCGCCAGTGCTTCATCCGGAAGCTCAAGGTCATCGTGACCGCGCTCTACCCGCTGGGCGGGCTGGGGCTGGCGAACAACACCCTGGCCCGGATCACGCCCGAGTTCCCGGGGCTTCGCTATGGCGAGGACTACGTGAACCTGGGCTACAAGGACGGCGCCGCGGCGGTGATGCGATCGCTGGGCGAATCGATCGCGAAGCCGTTTCCCGCGGACGTGAACGGGCGGCCCATCGCCGACCTCCCGATGATGCGGGGGGTTCACGACATCCATCAGGTGAAGCTGGTGTTCACGGCGGCGACGGGTCTGATCGGCGAGTACTGGATCACCCAGGCGCACGCCCAGTTCGGGACGCCGGTCATCATCGGTCCGACCGCGGTGAGCGCGGCCAAGTACTACGCCTACCTGAACGCGGGTCAGCTCATCGGCATGATCGGGGGGATGAAGGGGGCGGCGGAGTACGAGAAGCTGCTCATGGCGGCGTACCCGCAGCTTGACCGGTACTATCGTGAGACCCACCGCTTCACCGCCACCAAGGGGATGGACGGCCAGACCGTGCTCCACGCGATCATCCTGATCTTCATCGTCCTGGGGAACGTCGCCTACCTGAGCACGCGCGGCCGCCGGCGGGAGATCGCGTGAGCGCGACCTTCCCGGGCATCGGCATCTGGATCTCGGCGCTCCTCACGCTCTTCGCCTTCTCGTTCCTCTACAAGGACAACCCATTCTTCCGCTTCGCCGAGAGCCTCTTCGCGGGGGTCTCGCTCGGGTACTACGTGGGGATCGTGCTGAACCAGACCCTGGTGCCCAACCTGATCACACCGCTCACGCACGACTTCGCGGCGAACTGGGACCTGATCGGGGCGGGATTGGTGGGGCTCCTGCTCTACATGCGCTACGTGCCCCGGATCGGATGGACGGCGCGCTACGCTCTCGCCATCTACGTGGCCTACTACATCGGGTTGGAGTTCACGCGAAAAATCCATGGCGAGGTGCTCCCGCAGCTCAGCCGGACCATGCTGCCGCTCTGGCCGTGGGCCGCAACTACCTTCACGTCGTTGGTCTTCATCGTTGGGGTCTACAGCGTGCTGGTCTACTTCTTCTTCTCGAAGGAGCAGAACGCGATCACGCGGCCGATCGCGCGGGTGGGAATCTGGTTCCTGATGATTTCCTTCGGCGCGGCGTTCGGCTTCACCGTGATGGGGCGCATCGCGCTGTTGATCGGACGGCTGAACTTCTTGATCCAGGACTGGATCTACCCCACCTTGGGGATCTGAGACTCCGCGTTACCCCACCTTGGGGATCTGAGGCGGCGCGTCGCCCGATGTGGGCGACTCCGGAGTCCCGGCTTCTCCCGCACCACCTACCCGCTCGTCATCCGCCGCGGGCGAGGACGCCCGGAAGTTCACCATCGGCACTGAAGTGCGGTTTCCAGCCGGATAATCCACGGTCACGATGTCGCGCAGCGCCGCCACCCGATGCGTGAGCCCGGCGATCGTATCCGTGGCCTGGCGGATCCGCTGCACCTTCTCGCGGGCCTCGGGCGGAATCCCCGGGTGGACGTAGAGGAGTTGGGCGTTTCCTTGAATCACCTGTAGCGGGTTGTTGATCTCGTGGTTCAGCGCCACCGCCATGGCCGACACCGCCTTCATCCGCTCCGCCTTCAGGCGCACCTCGGAAGCCTGGTTCAGCGCGATCGCGTTCCGGACCTTGATCGGCAACTGAAACCGGATGTCCCACTCGGTGAGCGGCTTCATGAAGTAGTCCACGGCCCCCATGCTCAGGCTGCGCTCCACGTCGTCCGGCGCGGTCGAGGCCGAAGCCACGATCACGGGGATGTCGCGCTGGCGGTCGTTCGAGCGCATCGCGTGCAGCACGTCGAAGCCGTTGGGGTTCGGCATCATCAGATCCAGGAGCACCAGGTCGACGGTCTGGGTTTCCAGGATGTCGAGCGCCTGGCGCCCGTCTTCGGCGTCCAGAAATTCGTACTCGCCCTTCCGGAGCACCATGCGGAGGAGCTTCCGGTTGTGCGACTCGTCGTCAACCAGGAGGACGCGGAACGGCATTTTCCCTCTTCTCGATCAGGGCCTGGATGCGCGCGATCAGTTCATCCGCGCTCACGATCGGCTTGGAGATGTAGTCGTCGGCCCCCGAGGAGCGAAGGAAGCTCTCGCGGGACCCTTTCATGGCGTGCGCCGTGGCGAGCAGGATCGGGATCCGGCCCGCGACGGGATCGCGCTTCAGCCGTCGCGAGATCTCCAGGCCGTCGACCGCCTCCCCGTCGATCTCGCTGTTCGACAGCGACACGTCCATGATGATCAGATCCACCGCGCCGGAGCGCGCGCGCTCGAACACCAGCGCCGGGCTCTCGGTGATCTCCACCTGATAGCCGGCCTTCCGAGCCAGGATGAGCTGGAAGAGCTTGGCGTTCATGGGGTCGTCTTCCACGACCAGGATCCGGATCGGCATTTTGCGCTCCTATTGGACGGGCTCGGCCACGGGCGCGGGAAAGCTGACCGTCGCCCGCGTGCCGCGCCCCACCCCGTCGCTCTCGACGGTGATTGTTCCGCCCATTCCGTGGACCAGCGCCTTCGAGATCGCGAGGCCCAGGCCGGTCCCGGCCCGCCGCCCCGCCAGCGTGAGGTCGACGCGTCCGAACTTCGCGAAGAGGCGGCGCTGTCCTTCCTTGGTGATTCCCAGGCCGGTGTCCACGATCTGGATCCGGGACTCTCCGGACGCAGGGTCGCGCCAGGCGCGGACCCCGACACTCCCTCTATCGGTGTACTTCAAGGCGTTCCCAAGCAGGTTGATCACGACCTGGCGGACCCGGATCGGGTCGATCAGGGTGGGCAGCGGCTCGTCCGGCAGGTCGGGATTCATCCGGAGCCCGCGGCCGGCGGCCAGCGGACCCACCGCTTCCAGGGCCTCGCGCACCGGATCGCGCAGATCCCCCAGCGTCAACGAGAGCTGGAAGCGCCCCGACTCGATCTTGGCGAGGTCGAGGATGTCGTTCAGGAGCGCCAGGAGGTGCTCGGCGCTCGTCCGGATGCGAAGCGCGAAATCCCGGGCCTCGTCGGCGGACTGATAGTCCGCCTGCTCGATCAGAGTGGCGAAGCCGATGACCGCGTTCAAAGGAGTGCGGAGCTCGTGCGACGTGTTCGCGACGAACTCGCTCTGCGCGCGGCGCGCCTCCTCGAGCTGGGTGACGACGCCGTGGAGCTGGTCGTTCAGGAGCCCCAGCTCGCGGGTGCGGCTGGTCAGCTCCGCCTCGCGCTCGAGCCGCTCGGTCACGTCGTGTCCCACCAGGACCAGCGCGTTCAGGTGGCCGTGGCGGTCGCGCGTGGGGGAGATGCGCACCTCGGCGGGGAAGCGGGTCGCGTCGCCGCGAAGAAACCAGACCTCGCCCGAGAACTCGCGCACGCCCTCGGTGCCCCCGATCAGCCCGAACGGCCCCTCGCCCGCCCCGAAGACGACGAGCGCCTCGAGAGGACGTCCGACCAGGCCCCCGGTCGCGGCCCCCAGCGCCCTTTCGGCCGCCGCGTTTGCGTACGTCACCGAGCCGGCGAGGTCGAGGCCGAGGAGAATCTCACCGGTGCCCATGGTGAAGTGGGCGAGCATCTGGTCGCGCCGCTCCATGCGGATCCGCTTCAGGCCCACGGAGACCTGGGTGGCCATCCAGCGGATCAGGGCCAGGTCGTCCCGCTCCACGCGGCGCTCGCCGGGAAGGAAACACTGGAGCACGGCGACCGTCTCGCCCGCGTCGATCAGCGGGACGGAGACGACGGCGGGCGCGGGGCCCAGGTCCGGGGTGCGGGCGGCGAACTCGTAGGCGGGGGCGCCGGTGTCGGCGGTCAGGACCACCGCGTCGGCCTGCCAGGCCGCGCGGCTCGCCGGCGACTTGGCGCCGCGCGCGATCGGATCGGGCGTGAGCTCCTGTCCGGCGTCGGGTGGGAGGCCGCGTGTGGCGAAGAGCCGGAGCGCGCCGCCCAGGGGGTCGCGAAGGTACATGGCCCAGTGCCCGATCCCGCTCCCGCTCGCGACCGCGTCGAGCGCGCACCGCACCAGCTCTTCGTCCGACTCCGCCCGCGCGAGCACGTCCCCGACCCGGTAGATCGCGATCTGGGCCTGCATGCCGCGCAAGCGCTCCATGTCCGCGAGCCCGCGGCGCACCCGCCAGGCCGCGAGCGCGGCGATCGCGAGGACGACGATCCCGGAGGCGATGGCGACAGGAACCTTCGCGGCGTGCGCGAAGGCGCCGAGGAGCCACGCGGCCAGCACGGCCAGGAGGGCCGCCCCCGACGCGCCCGCGACCGTGACGGTCACGATTCGCCGCGCGAGAGCCTGCCGGCTCATGCCCGATCGTGCTTCCACCATGGGGTTTGGCTCTCCAGTCGCCGTCGTCGAAGGGGACTCCTACGCTATCGGCACGAACGGTGGGAACTGGAGCCCCGAACGCTCCCGCGATCGCCCTTCGGTCCCGGCTAGCGCCCGAAGCGCCAAGGGATTATCATGGCGGTCGTGCGTCCCAACCCAAATCCGACCCTCGCCGCCCCTGTCTCCCGCCTTGCATTGGCTCTCTTGGTCGCGAGTGCGCTCTTCGCCGGGTGCTCCGAGAAGGCCTCGCGCCTCACCGGAAACGAGCGCCTTCTGCGCGGGCCCGGCGGACTGGGCACGACCTGGGGCGCGGACACGCTCGTGGACCGCGACACGGCAGTGCCCCCCACGAGCACCGCGGCGA
>JANLXD010000403.1:0-4417 GCA_031364935.1 Candidatus Eiseniibacteriota bacterium | reverse complement strand
AAATCCGACGCGATGATCGGCCCGGAGCCGCCCCCAGGTTTCGTACCCGGAACTGTCGGCGTGGTCGATCCAGGTGAGAATTCGCCACTGCGTCCCAGCGTCCTGCTGGAACGTGATCTCCGCCTGCCCCTGGTAACGAATCGGGGCAAACCGTCCGACCCGGGTGAATAGTATGTGGTAGCTGTAGAACCTCGTCTCCCGCTTTGGAGGTCCAGAATCCACGATCGGGCTCCGGTAGGTCCCATCGAAGAAGGTCTGGAAGGTGACCACGGAATCGGCCGCGATGTTGGTGGCCACCCGCTCCTCGACGCTCCTAACCCAGCCCTGATAAGGAGTTGGGTTCGCGGCGAAGTCCACGGGGTCGGGCGTGAACGAGAAGGCGGGATCCAGCATCGGGTTGTAGCAGCTCGAGACGGTCGGCTGCCCGTAATGGACGCGAATGTTAAGAGCCAGGCTGTCGGGCTCGGTGTAGTTGGCGCAGTGCGCCACCGGGGCCGTAGGCGGCTTGGGGTCCCGCGTGTCGAACAGCCCGCAACCGGCGAAGACAACCAGAGCCGCTCCGGATACGATCAGAAGTCCTTCTGGAACGTGACTCCGGCGATCCAATAGTCCTCCTCGCGGGTTGGCGTTAACGCGGTGACCCTCTCGTCATACCCCCCGATGTGCCGAAGAGCGCCGATGATTTGCGATCCCCCCGGCAGCGTCCGGTTCACCTCCGCGCCCCCGTTCAGGGAAAAGCGATTTCGCACCGTGTGGGCCCCACGCGGGATATCGAAGTTGCGCTGGTTCAGGAGGCTCTGAGTGCCGATCAGCCGGACGCCCGCAGCGAGCTCGATCCCGACTGTGATCGCCAGCGTCTGCTCATAGGTCTCGGTGGCGATTCGATAGGTGCGCGGGTTGGCGGGAGTGTTCCGGAAATAACCTCCGTTGTCCCGATAAATGAAGCTGTGCGTCAGCCGCAGGAACGCAAAGTGGAACAGGCTGTCGACGAAATCGGTGTCGATCCGACGGACCCGATTCAAATAGTTCTGCCGCTCGGTGTAGTCAAAGATCTTGTACTCGGCGCTGAGGAGATAATTCTGTCGGATTGAGAAATCCCGAGTCGGGACGAACTGCAGATACGCGTTCATCTGATAAATCGTCTGAACGTTGTTGGCTCCCGACGCCGAAGGGTCGATCGAGACGTTCTGGCTGCGATTCACCGAGAAGTGCACGACCGTGCTGCATGTGGAGGCGAGTAGGTAGCCGCCCCCGACGCTGGCGCTTCTTCGCAGAATATCCTGATCGCCGCGGGGATTCTCGTAGCGTGAGGATTGAAGATTCATGTTTCCAAATCCGTCCAGAGACAGCCGGCGCGACATCCTGTGATAGCCGTTTCCAAAGAGCATGCGGTTGATCACGATCCCGTTCTGAGTCTGCTGGCGCTCGTAGCGGGCTCGGCTTGCTTGAAAGGTGAGTCCGCCTCCGGTGCCGACTTCCGAGTAGGAGAGAGTCGAAGAAACCTGCCGCGTCGTGGCCAGAGAGCTCGAGCTCCGGCGGAGCTGGAAATCTTGGAGTGTACGCACCAGCGAGGCGTCGAGAAGAAGGAAGGTCTTGTACCTCGGCCCGTATTCGAGGTGCATGGTTCCCGAGTTTCGGTCGAACGTCTGATGCTCCTGCCCGCGGAGCTGTTGGTCGAAGCGCGACTGATTCAGGGAAGAACTCTGGAATCCGAAGATCGTCTTCGTCAGCGGTAGCCGCGTGAAGGTGACTCTCGACGAGAAGAGGGAGTTGTCGCTGGGCTCGTGGGTCGTCTGGACGTTGTCCCGCGAGTACCCGGTGCCTGACCCGTCGAGAGGATTGATGAAGTCCCGGACCTCGCTTCTCTGGGAGGGGCGCTTCCGGCTGCCCAGCGCACTTCCATAGAATTCGAGCCACGGCTTGATATTCCAGCTCCCGAGGGCGCTCACCCCGTCCTGACGCGCGGACGTATAGGACGAATCCCGCTGCACTTTCAGGGTGTCGACCGCGTCGGGATCGAAGTCGGCCTGCTTGAGGACAGTCTGCGTGGAGCGCCCATGGTCCTGCTGGAACTCCGTGTAGAGCGCTCCTGTCAGCATCATGGTGGGCTTGGGCCGCAGGGTGTACTGCGTCCGGATCTGAAGCCGGTTGTTTCGGGTGTCCGACTTGCGCGTGGCATCGACCGAGGAATTCATTCCGAACCGGCCATCCAGGGAGACGATCCAGTTCCGCGCGACGCGCCCGTCCATGTGTCCGTAAAAGTCCCCATCCGTCGACTTATTGGCAGCCGCGAGGAAGTCCTGCGTCGTGATGCTGCCGGATCCGTTGAAAGCGAACCGCGACATGCTTCGGAAATAATTCAGGGTCTGCGTCCAGTTGCTCCGCGAGCGGTCGCGGTCGTAGACCGTCTGGTAGGAGGGGCCCGGCTGCGACTCCTGCTCGAAAATCGTGTCGGGCACCGCGGACAGGCTGGGGTCCATCTCCTGGGCGACCGCCGGGTGGGCCGCGCCGAATGCGAGCGCCACCCAGAGCGCCAACGCGCATGCCGCCCAGCCCCTCACGGCCGCCCCGCCCGCGCCCAGGCCCGCCCCAGATTCAGCCAGTCCTCAACCCCCAGCGTCTCCCCGCGCCGGCCCGGATCCACGTCCGCTTCGATCAAGAGCCGCCGCGCCGCGTCGGGCTCGACGCCCATCCCCCGCGCGAGGGCGTTCGCGATGGTCTTCCGGCGGCTGACCGTCGCGGCGCGGGCCAGCTTCTCCGCGTCGCTTCGCTCCACCTCGGTAGTCCCCGGGTACGGCCGAGGCACTACTTCGACCACCACCGACTCCACCTCCGGCCGCGGGTAGAACGCGCCGGGCGAAACCCGGAACAGGGACCTCACCTCGGCGTGCATCCCCAGGAACACCGCGAGCGACCCGAACTCGCGCCCGCCCGGCTGCGCGGTCATCCGCTCGGCCACCTCGCGCTGCACCATCAGGAGCGCGCGCCGGACCCGCGCGCCACCAGCGAGCACCCATTCGACGGCCGGGGTCGTGATGGAATAGGGGAGATTCGCGACCACGGTCACCACTGCGCTTCCCGGCACCAGCTCCGAGAGGCGCTGCTCCAGCACGTCGCCGCGCACGACGCGGACGTTCGCGCGGCCGGCCAGGAGGCGCTCCACCTCTTCGGCCAGCCGAAGATCCAGCTCGACCGCCACCACCGTTCGCCCGCTCGCCGCGAGGCGCTCGGTCAACGCGCCCAGGCCCGGACCGATCTCGACGACAGGCTCGCGCGGATCGGTGACCAGCGCGGCGATCCGCTCGGCCACCCTGGGATCCAATAGAAAATTCTGGCCGAGGCGCCGGCTGGGGCGCACGCCCAGCGCGCGGAGTGCGCCGGGAACGCCGGCGGTGGCGCCGGAATCGCCCGTCCCCGCCGTGGGGCGGAGGCGCTCGCGCCTAGAACCGGAAAAGGGCAGAAGCCGCGGCATCGGTCGCCGCCTCCAGAGCGTCAGGCGTCGTGCCCAGCGAGGCCGCCACCTGGTCGCGAACCAAGGTCAGATACGCGGGCTCGTTTCGCTTCCCGCGGTGGGGCATCGGCGCCAGGTAGGGAGAATCGGTCTCGAGCACCACGTCGCGCAGATCCAGCTCCCGGACGATTGCGGGGAGGGCGCTCTTCTTGAACGTGGCTGAGCCGCCGATCCCGATCTTCATCCCCATCGCGATCACGCGGCGCGCGAGTGCCAGATCCCCGGCGAAGCAGTGGAAGGTTCCCCCCGCGTCGGGCGGACCCTCCCGCTCCAGCACCTCGGCCACGCGCTCCCCCGCGGCACGGTGGTGAAGCACCAGCGGCTTTCCCGCTTTCTTCGCGATCGCGATGTGCCGTCGCAGGAATTCCTCCTGCACGTCGGCCGGCGCGTTCTCCGGCCAGTGGAAGTCGAGCCCCGTCTCGCCGATCGCGACCACCTCCGGCTCCATCGCAAGCGCCTCGATCTCGTCCATCTCGGCCATCCGCTCGGCCCGCACGTCGCAGGGATGAAAGCCGACAGCCGCCCGCACGAGAGGTTGACGTCGAGCGAGCGCAACGGCGGCGCGGCTGGATGCCGCGTCGGTGCCTGCCTCGACGATCCTCCGAACCCCCGCGGCGCGCGCCCGCTCGATCACTAAATCGCGGTCGGCGTCGAACTCCTCGCGCCCGATGTGGGCGTGCGAATCGATCACCGCTCGATCCGAGGGAACAGCGGCTGCGAGGCTCCGAGGGTGACGCCGGGGGTTGGGGGCGGGAGCAGGCGGCCCTCCGCGGGGAAACGCGCCTGGTCGAGCCCGGGCGAAAGCCCAAGCGTCTCCCAGACGAGCTTGGCCTTGGCGGGCATGATGGGAAAGAGGAGGAAGGCGGTGTGCTGGAGAGCAACCACGAGCGTGCCCAGAAGCTGGTC
>JANLXD010000454.1:0-1933 GCA_031364935.1 Candidatus Eiseniibacteriota bacterium | reverse complement strand
CCCTCCACCGCTTTTCGCCGCGCCGGGCAATTCGCGCGAGGGCGATCGCGGGCTCCACGCGCGAGGGGCGGCTTCCGCCGCAGAAAATCTGGCACGTGGGCGGGATCGGAACCCTTCGGGGCCACGACTACAAGGCCTTCTCCGGCGACCAGTTCTTCCTGGTGAACGCTGAGTACCTGGTCAAGGTGCGTAAGAACCTCTTCCCGTTCGCGCTCGTCGATTGGGGCGCCGCGTGGTTCGGCGCGGGAAATCTGGACCGCCAGCGTCCCGGACTGGACGCAGGGGTCGGCTTGAAGGTCGGCGAGGAAGGGCTCGCCGTCACCGTCGCCCGCGATCTACGCCGCGGGGACGCGCCGCTCCGCGTCGGAGTGCGCGTAGGCGGAAGCTTCTGAGAGCGGCGATCGCGGCACTCCTGCTGGCGGCCGGCTCTCTCGCGATACCCGCGAGCGCTGGCGCCGCAAGCGACCTGGGCCTCGTCGTCGATCCGGTGGAGGCGTCGGGGGGCGCGATCACCGTCTCCTACCGCGTGGAGCGGCCGTTCACCCCGCGGCTCACCGAGACGCTCCTCCAGGGGATGCCCGCCACGATCGCCTACGAAGTCGGGCTCTGGAAGCGGAAGCCCTTCTGGTTCGACAAGCTCGTCGTCGCACTCAAGAACGAGCACAAGGTGGCGTTCGACCCGTGGCGCAAGGCGTTCCGCGTCCGGTCGGGCGGACCCGACGCGCGTACCTGGACGGCGGCGTCGCTCGATTCGCTTCAGGCCTCGCTCTTCATCGTCCGGCGCCTTCCGATCGCGATGGTAACGGGACTCGAGCCGGACGGCGCCTACTACGTGACCGTGCGCGTGCTGATCCGGCCGGTCACGGACGAGGACTTGGGAGAGATCGAGGACTGGCTTTCCGGCGAGATCAAGGATCCCGAAGGGACGGCGCGGGGACTGCCGCGCTATCTCTTCGGGATCACCGCGAATTTGACGGGGCTCGGAGACCGGACCGCCCTGGAGAAGAGCGACCGCTTCACGCCGGCGCGGCTCTTGTCGGCCGCGCCGGGCGTGGGCGGTTTTTAGGGAGCGTCGGAGCTTCCGCCTCCGGGCGGAGCCGGCGGGGGCTGGTCTTCCGCGCGGAGGCCCGTCCCGGGCGCGCCGGCGAAGGTCGCGGGCTTGGAGCGGCGCGGGCCCCAGTTGTAGCTGCTCCACGAGAGGCCGCCGCCCTGGACGAAGCTCAGCCACACTGCGCCCAGACCGGCCACGGTCAGGATGAAGGAGAGGGCGCGGGCCGCGATCCCGAACGCGATGCTGAGCGGATGGAAGACCATCAGCCCCACGAACTCGGCGAGATGCCCCGCCAGCCCCAGGACCATGATCAGCGCCATGCCGACCGCGATCGCCCAGAGAGGCGACGCGTAGCGGTCCGTGCGGGCGCCCAGGATCCGCCGCCCCAGGTAGTGCACGCCGTTCAGGTAGCCCAGGAAGACCGCGAAGATCACGCCGACGATCAGCCCGATGATCGCGAGCACCAAGGCGATGACCAGTAGCAGCGCGACCGGGATCCCGATGATCGTGATGCAGAGAATCACGACCGCGATCACGCAGAGGACCACGAGCGCGATGATGCCGACCGGGATCGCGACCACCAGCCCCGCCATGGTCACGAGACCCCAGAGGAACGACTTCCCGAACTGCTCGCTCAGCTTCGAGGAGGCGCGCAGGATGCCGTCCTTCCAGAGCAGGAGCGCGAGCCAGGCGAAGAAGAGCGTCAAAGCCAGCTTGATCAAGGTCGACGCGAGCCAGGCTCCGAAGCCCACCGCACCGACCATGCCGAGCATGGGCAGCATGTTCGACCCGCGCCAGAAGCGCATCGTGCCGATCGAGACGTTGCTCCCCGCCACGGAGGCGCTGTCGCTGGTCGCCACGCCGCCGCCCAGGCTGACCGCG
>JANLXD010000442.1:0-3729 GCA_031364935.1 Candidatus Eiseniibacteriota bacterium | reverse complement strand
GAGGCTGAATCCCGCGATCTCTCCCGGCGCATGGCTCCCGGCCGTCCTGATCGCCCTCGCGTTGACCACGGCACGCGACGCTGTGGCCAAGGGCGGCAACATCGAGGTCAGCTTCCTGTCGGAACACGCAGCGGTTTCTCCGGGCCGGCCGTTCTACGTCGGCGTTCGAATGAAGATTCGCGACGGGTGGCACACGTACTGGAGAAATCCCGGCGACTCCGGCCTCGCACCTCGAATCGCGTGGAATCTTCCCGATGGGTTCGAGGCGGGCCCGATCGAATGGCCGACCCCCGAGCGACACGCCGAGGGCGACCTGATGACGTTCGGCTATCGCCGCGAGGTGCTCTTTCCGATCCGGATCACGCCACCCTTGAGGATCGACGCTGACTCGGTCACGATCGCGGCGACGGTCGATTGGCTGGAGTGCAAGGACGTCTGCATGCCCGGCACGGCGGTCCTGCGCCTCTCGCTTCCCGTGTCAGCCAACCCGGCCGCACCCGGGCCGAATGCCTCGAAGATCGCCGCCGCGCGATCGCGATTGCCCGCTGCATCCGTCGGATGGTCGTTTTCCGCGGAGGCCGGGCCGCGCACGATCGCGATCGCGTTCGTCCCTCCGGCGGGGGTATCGCCTCGCGGAGCGTATTTTTTCGCCGACCAGCCGCTCGTCACCGAGCATGCGGCGCCCCAGGGTTTCGAGCGCGCGGACGCAGGCTACCGTGTCACCATGTCGCCTGCGGCGAACGCGCCCGGGAACCTGGAACGCCTGACCGGCGTTCTCGTTGTGGAGAGCGGGAGTCTAGTCCGGCGACGTAGCGCGGTGCAGGTGGACGTCCCGGTGCGTCATGGAGAACCCGCGCCGGCACCGGTCCCTCGCGAGCGGGCGGGGCTTTCCGCAGTCGCCTACGCTGTAGCAGCTGGCATCGCCGGGCTGGCTTTGGCGCTCATTGTTCTCCGCAAGCCGCGAAAGAAGTCCAATCATACCTGACCACTGGAGACCGACCATGGTTCGAAGCGCATTACTCGCATGCATGCTGCTCCTCGGGCCGGTATCGAAGGCCCATGCCGCGGCGATCGTCGGCGCACCGGCTCCGACGTTCGAGCTTCGCGATGCCGACGGGAAGAACGTCAAGCTTGGTGACTACACGGGGAAGTTCGTCGTGCTGGAGTGGGTCAACTTCCAGTGCCCGTTCGTCGGCAAGCAGTACGGCAGCGGCAACATGCAGGCGCTGCAGAAGAAGTACACCGGCAAGGGCGTCGTGTGGCTCTCGATCTGCTCGTCCGCGCCGGGCAAGCAGGGCAACGTGACCGGAGAGGAAGCCGAGGAGCTGGTCAAAGAGAAAGATGCGGCACCCAGCCGTTTCCTGCTCGATCCGAAAGGCAAGGTGGGGAAGGCGTACGGGGCGAAGACCACGCCGCACATGTTTGTGATCGATCCCAAGGGGATCGTCGTCTACAACGGCGCGATCGACGACAAGCCGTCGACCCGGCGGGAGGATGTCGCGATGGCGAAGAACTACGTGGTCGCCGCCCTGGACGCCTCGATGTCCGGCCGGAAAGTCGCGTTGGCGGCGACGCAGCCGTACGGCTGCAGCGTGAAGTACTGAAGGAGCTCGTCGGGTGCCCCGCACAAAGGAGCGATAAGGATGATCGTTGGTGATGAGGTGCGCCGCGTGTTGCGGACCATCCAGCTTGGGTTGCTGGCAGCCCTTGTGACCACGGGCCAGGCCGGCTGCGGAGGCTCGGAAACACGCTCAGGCGCAAACGTCCCGTCGGGCATGAGCGCTGTCGAGGCCGACACACTGCTCAAGTCCTACGCCAAGGACCGCACGGACACCCAGGAGTGGCTGAAGAGCTCGCCAACCTCCTACCTTGCCACCGTCCAGCGGCGCGATTTTGGGGACCGCACCTCGCTCGCCGTAGGCAGCGCCGCCGGCAACGACGTGCGCCTCGAGGATCCCGCCGTCCGGCCGCGGCACCTCCGCGTCACCGTTGTGGGAGATTCGTTCCGCGTCGAGACGCTCGACCCCAAGGCGCGCTTCCAGGTGAAGGACGTCGATACCACTTCGGCGACCCTGCCACCCAGCGGCATCAAGGTAGGGCGCTTCGCGCTCCGGCTCTCACACCAGCGCTTCCCGGCCATCATCGTGTTCGATCCGCAGAGCCCGCGATTCAAGCTCTACAAGGGCATCCAGTACTTCCCGCCCGATCTCGCCTACCACATCGTCGCGCGGCTCACGCCCAATCCCAAGCCCGACACGACCATCATCCTCTCCACACGAGGCAGCCAGAGGCGCGCCGTCCGGATGGGATGGTTCGATTTCAAGGTGAATGGAACCAAGAGCCGCCTCGAGGCCACGCGTCTGCTCGAGCCGGGAGTGGGGGAGAAGGAGTTCGGGCTGTTCTTCACCGACGCCACGACCGGGAAGGAGAGCTATGGCGTGGGGCGCTACCTCGACGCCGAGCCGCGCACCGATGGACTCTATGTGCTCGACTTCAACAAGAGCTACAACCCGGCGTGCGCCTATTCGGAGCACTACAACTGTCCCATCCCGCCGAAGGCGAATCGGCTCCAGGTGGCCATGCGCGCGGGCGAGAGGGACGCGCACTACATGCACTGAGGGGTCGCGCAGTACCCCAAACGGAGAATGCACATGATCAAGGTAGCGATAATCATAGGAAGCACGCGCCCCGGCCGGAAGGCGGAGGCGGTGGCCCAGTGGGTCTACGGTATCGCGAAGAAACACGGGGGAGCCGAGTTCGAGGTCGTGGACATCCTCGACTTCAATCTTCCGCTCCTCGACGAGCCCATTCCTCCGTCGATGAATAAGTACTCAAAGCCACACACGAAAGCCTGGGCGGCGAAGATCGACCCTTTCGATGCCTTCGTCTTCGTGACCCCCGAGTACAACCACGGCACGTCGGGCGCGCTCAAAAACGCGATCGATTTCCTCTACCGGGAATGGAACAACAAGGCCGCCGGCTTCGTGGGATACGGCAGCGCCGGCGGGGCACGAGCCGTGGAGCAGCTGCGACAGGTCATGGGGGAGGTGCAGGTCGCGGACGTTCGCGCCCAGGTCGCCCTCTCGCTTTTCACCGACTTCGAGAATTACACCGTATTCAAGCCCGGCCCTCAGCACGAAGCGGCCGTCAACGCCATGCTGGACCAGGTGATCGCGTGGGGCGGCGCATTGAAGAGCCTGCGCGAAGGGGCGATGGCTAAATAACTCGGGCTACTCGGCAGTTCGACGGGGGCCGGCAATGAAACTGTGCTGCACGCAGCTTGGCCGTTTCAGCCAACATCGGAGGTCCGAATGCGAATAGTCACAGGCATTGGCGGCATCTTCATGAGCGCCAAGGATCCCAAGGCGCTATGCGCCTGGTACAAGAAGCACCTCGGGATCGACGTTCAGGACTGGGGTGGAGCAGCCTTCGACTGGACTGACTCCGAAGGCAACCCGACCAAGGGAACTACGGCCTGGTCAGTCGGTCCAGCGGACGGCAAGCACTTCGCTCCGAGCAAATCGACCTTCATGGTCAACTATCGAGTCGAAGATCTGACAGTACTTCTTAAAGCACTGCGCGAGGAAGGTTGCGACGTGCTCGAGAAGATCGACGACTCGGAGTACGGGAAATTCGGATGGGTCATGGATCCAGAGGGCAACAAGGTTGAACTCTGGCAACCGCTACAGGACTAAACGCGACCCGTCCCCCCGATCCTCCCTGACCGCG
>JANLXD010000430.1:0-10627 GCA_031364935.1 Candidatus Eiseniibacteriota bacterium | reverse complement strand
GCTTGCTTCCGGAGGTCTTGGTGAGCGTCGAGCCGGGGAAAATCGCGCTTGATGCGCCGCGGCTCTGTGGGTACCCTAAACTGTTACGTTCCTATATTTTCCGCTGCGCGCTGCACGATCTGGACGGGGTCTTTCGAGAGCTTTCGTCGGCCCATGTTGACGTACTGCACTCCATGGCGACGCAAAGCAGCGGCCGTGCGGCCAATTTCCCCATGGGAATCCACGCCAGGAGGGAGCGGCGGCGTATCATTCTGACCTGCCGGAGTCGGGAACCGGCGAGCGGCAACGTCGATCCAACAAAAGAAGCATCTGAGGTAGAGACATCCGGCATCCCTGCCGATTCAAGGAAAGGAAGTCCAGCCGAGTGACCCACAATCCGGAGCAAGCTCCCTTGAGCCCACAACAGCGCGACAACCAACGTCTTGTCGTCCACAAGCAGCCGGAGCGGCGCGAGCGCAAGCGCCCTCCCGTCCCGCCGCGCCCACCGCAGCGGAAGCCGACGCCCTTTGGTCCGGCGCGGCCTCTGCGGACGGCGCTCCTGTGGGTCATTCTGGTGCTGGCGGTTCTCGTGTTCGTCCAGGTGTACGGCGAGATCAAGGCCAAGACCCACGAGATCCCTTATTCCGAGTTCCTGAGCCAGATCGACACCGCCAACCTGAAGTCGGTGACGATCGTCGAGCGTGAGGTGATGGGCGAGCTGAAGCAGAGCGCTCTCACGCACGTCGATGGCCGTCCGGTCTCCTACGTCTACTTCAAGGCCTACCTCCCCGCGGAGGACAAGGACCTGGGCCGCGCCATCCTCGCGAAGGATCCCACCGCCACGGTCAACTCCAAGCCGCCGGGGATGAACTGGTGGACGGTGGTCATCTCGTACATCCCGATTCTCGCGATGATCGTCCTCTGGATGGTGATGATCCGCCAGATCCAGGCAGGCGGCGCGAGCGCCATGAAGTTCGGAAAGAGCCGTCCCAAGATCGCCCAGGAATCCAGCCCCAAGATCACCTTCAAGGACGTGGCCGGCGCGGACGAGGCGAAGCAGGAGCTGGAAGAGATCATCGAGTTCCTGCGCGACCCGAAAAAATTTCAGCGCCTGGGCGGACGCATCCCGAAGGGCGCGCTCCTCCTGGGTCCCCCGGGCACCGGGAAGACGCTCCTCGCGAAGGCGGTCGCCGGCGAGGCGGGCGTTCCCTTCTTCTCGCTTTCGGGCTCGGACTTCGTCGAAATGTTCGTGGGCGTGGGCGCCTCGCGCGTGCGCGACCTCTTCGACCAAGGGAAGCGGAACGCCCCCTGCATCATCTTCATCGACGAGATCGACGCCGTCGGCCGCCATCGCGGCGCCGGCCTGGGTGGCGGGCACGACGAGCGGGAGCAGACGCTGAACCAGCTCCTGGTCGAAATGGACGGCTTCGAGTCGAACGAAGGCGTCATCCTGGTCGCCGCGACGAACCGTCCCGACGTGCTCGACCCCGCTCTCCTCCGGCCCGGGCGCTTCGACCGCCAGATCGTGGTCGACGTGCCCGACGTGCGCGGCCGCGAAGGGATTCTCCGCGTGCACACGCGGAACATCCCGGTGCACGAAGAGGTGAACCTGACCACGCTCGCGCGCGGCACGCCCGGCATGGTGGGCGCCGATCTCGCGAACCTCGTGAACGAGGCGGCGCTTCTGGCCGCGCGGCGAAACCACAAGAAGGTCGGCACCGTCGATTTCGAGGACGCCAAGGACAAGGTCATGATGGGCGCCGAGCGCCGGAGCCTCGTGATCTCCGAGGAGGAGAAGAAGAGCACCTCCTATCACGAAGCGGGACACGCGCTGGTGGCCTGGCTGCAGCCGGGCAGCGACAAGGTGCACAAGGTCACGATCATTCCTCGCGGGCGGGCGTTGGGCCTCACGGCCTACCTTCCCGAGGAAGAGCGCCACTCCTTCTCGCGCGAATACTGGCTCCGCATGCTCACCCACTTCATGGGCGGGCGCGCCGCGGAACAGCTCATCCTGAACCACTTCACAACGGGCGCCTCCGACGACATCCGCCGCGCCACGATGATCGCGCGCCGCATGGTGTGCGAGTGGGGGATGAGCGAGCGGCTCGGACCCCTCACCTTCGGCTCGCGCGAGGAGTACGTGTTCCTCGGCAAGGAAATTTCCCAGAGCCGCGACTACAGCGAGAAGACCGCGATCATGATCGACGAGGAGGTCCGGAACCTGGTCGAGGGCGCCTACAACAAGGCCCGCCAGCTCCTCTCGGACAACCTGGACAAGCTGCACGTGATCGCGATGGCGCTGCTCGAGCGCGAAGTGCTCGACGGCGAGCAACTCGAGAAGCTCCTCCGCGGCGAGAAGCTCGAGCCGATGCGCCGTGGCAGTGGAGACGGCACCGCGCCGGTGCCGAGCGGCGTCGAAGAGGAGAAGCCGCGCCCCGCGCGCGCCCCGGCGGCTGGGCTTCGCCCCAGCGAGAGCCCGGGACCGGCCTGATGACGTGCCGCCCCACTCGGTCGGGCTCGATGACGGAACCCCTCTCGGAGCGCCGTCGCCCCTGATTCTCCTCCACCGGACCGGCTCGTGGGATTTGAGCGAGCGGGTTCGCGTGGTCGGAATTCTCAATCTCACGCCTGATTCCTTCTATGACGGCGGCCGCTACGGCGAGCCTGCCCGCGCTCTCGCGCGCGCCGAGGAGATGGCGGCGGAGGGGGCCGACGCCGTGGACCTCGGAGCCCAGTCCACGCGCCCGGGCGCGGGCCCGCACGTGGGCATCGAGGAGGAGTGGGAGCGCCTGCGTGGCGTGCTGCCGGGCCTGGTCCGGCTCAAGCTCCCGATTTCGGTCGACACCTACCGCGCCGAGGTGGCGCGCCGCGCGCTGGATGCCGGCGCGGCCATGGTGAACGACGTGACCGGCCTCACGGCCGAGCCCGAACTGGCGCGCCACGTGGCGCGCGCGGGCGCGGCCCTGGTGCTGATGCACGCGCTGGGCGCGCCGGACCGCATGCACGAGCCTGTCGAGTACGTTGAGAATGGGGACGTCGTCGAATCGGTGCGGAGCTTCCTCGAGCGCCAGATGCGGACCGCGATCCAGGCGGGCGTCCCGGAGGAGCGGATCGCCCTCGATCCCGGAATCGGGTTCTCCAAGCGCGCGCCGCAGAGCATCGAGGTGCTGCGCGGACTTCGGCGCTTGACCTCGCTGGGGCGTCCCCTGTACATCGGAGTATCGCGGAAGTCGTTCCTGGCCCACGCGACCGGACGCCCCGTCGAGGAGCGCCTGGCCGCGGGACTCGGCGCCACGATCGCCGCGATCGCGCTGGGCGCCCGGATCGTCCGGACGCACGACGTGCGCGCCACGGTGGACGCCGTCCGGACCGCCGAAGCCATCTTCAATTCATCTCCGCCAGGGGGCAGCCCGATGCCCTCGACTCCCAAGGCGGCCTCGGCCGAGGCTCGAGCATGATCGAGATCAAGCCCCAGTTCCTGGTCGACGCCATCGACATCCTGATCGTCGCGTTCCTCTTCTATCGCCTCTTCATCATGATCAAGGGGACGCGGGCGTCGCAGATGTTCGTGGGGCTGGTCATCATCGTCTTCGCTTCGATCGTCGCGCAGTGGTTCCGCCTGAACGCGCTCAACTGGATCGTCGGCAGCCTGAAGACGGTCTGGGTGATCCTCTTCGTGATCCTGTTTCAGCCCGAGCTGCGCGCTCTTCTCACGCACATCGGGCAGAACCGGCTGGTCCGCGCCCTCATCCGCGTCGAGGAGTACGGAGTGGTGGCGGAGAGCATCAAGGCGGTCGAGGAGATGGCGAAGGACCGGCGCGGCGCGATCATCGTCTTCGAGCGCGACATGGGGCTGCGCGACTACGTGGAGACCGGCACCAAGATCGACGCCTCGGTGAGCGCGGAATTATTGGAAACCATCTTCACGCCGCACTCGCCGCTCCACGACGGCGCGGTGGTGATCCGCGGGGACGCGATCGTCGCCGCCGGCTGCATCCTGCCGCTGAGCCAGACGCGCGGGCTCTCGCCGCTCCTGGGCACCCGGCACCGCGCCGCCCTCGGGCTGGCCGAGGAGACTGACGCGGCGGTGATCGTGGTCAGCGAGGAGACCGGCGCGATCTCGATCGCCCACAAGGGCGAGCTCAAGTGGAACCTGGACGAGGGTCAGCTCCGCGGCGAGCTGGCCGCCATCTTCAATCCCCGCCCCGACGAAACCCCCGAGCCCGAGGAAGTCACCACGCAGGAAGCGTAGTCGTCAGTAGTTCGCCCAGAGACCCGGCGTCGCCAGCTCGATCAGGTGCTGGTCCGGGTCGCGGAAGTAGAGACTCTGCCCGCCACGCTCCCAGGTCGTCTTCTCCACAACCGCGATCCCCATCGCGCCCAGCCGGGCTTCCCACGACTCCAGCGCATCCCGGGGGATCGCGAACGCCATGTGAAGCTGGCCGTCTCCGTCGTGGGGAATTCGAGGAAGGCCGGCCGACGCCTTCTTCTTGAAGAGAAGGAGCACCTGACCGTCCCGCACCGCGAGCGCGGTGAGCCGCGGGCCGGAGTAGACGGGCGCGAAGCCGAAGAGCGACTGGTAGAAGACGGCCGAGCGCTGGATGTCGTCCACGTAGAGCGCGGTCTCGAGGAGGCCGTTCTGGCGCGGCGCATCGGCGGCGCTCTCGGCGCTCATTTGCCTGCGTCCAGCTCTTCGAAGTGGAATCGGTGGAGCACCCAATGAATGAGGGGAGCGAACATCACTCCCGCCACGATCAGGAAGAGAAGCCCGGCGTAGAGCGCGTAGATCCCTTCGAAGACCTTCCCCGCGTCGGTCACCGGCTTGTCCACGGGACCCATCCCGCCCAGAAGCATGGCGGTGTTCACGAAGGCGTCGCGCCAGGCGAGATGCTCGTAGTGCTCGTACCCCCACATGCCGATGGCGACCGACGCGAGCGCCAGGAACAAGGTCACGGCGAAGTGAAGGATGAAGCGCCGAATGACGTGGGTCAGCAGGCGCTTGCGGCGATGCTCGAGCAATGAAACCTCCGCGCGTTTCCTCACGAAGTCGCCTTGCGGGCTCCGGCGCCCATCGTCCCGCGCGCGTAGCCCCAGAGATACGCGGCATCGTACGCCACTTTGAGCGCGGGCACCGCAAGGAGCGCGACCACCGGACCCGTCCGCCCGCGGGCCCGCCGCGCCTGGCTCACCACAAAGAAAAGTAGCCCCACCGCCAGGAGCCACCACGCGGGACGAAACCAGAATCCGGCGGCGAAGAGGGCTACCGCGAGGGCGTACTTGGCCGCGATCGTGGCGTAGAACGAACCCTGCACGCGCGATTCGCCGTCACCGTATCCAAACCGCCGATGCTGTCGCCAGAAGGAGCGCAGGTCCCCGCGGGGATGCCATTGGACGACCGCGTCCGGAGCGAACGCGAAGCGAAAGCCCGCCTTCTTGAGCGCCAGCGCGAAGGGAGTGTCCTCGTTGTGGTCCCAGCGCTCGTCGAATCCCCCGACCCGCTCCCACGCGGCGCGGCGGAACGCGACCGAGCGGGTAGAGGGAAGGAAGCGCTCGCGATCGATCTCCGAGAGGTGGGGCGCGGAGATCACGCCGGCCGCGTGCTCGAACCAGGTCTTCCCCACCGGCCGGTAGAAGCCGGCCACCACGTCGACGCCCGGATCAGCGAACGGCGCGGTGATCCGCTCCAGCCATTCGGGCTCGACCTGGACGCCCGCGTCGGTGCAGGCGATGAGCGCCGAGCGCGCGGTGCGGGCCGCGGCGTTCCGACCCACGGAGCGGTTCCCCGGCGCGTCCAGCCAGCGCACGCGAGAGTCGGCCGCCGCGCGGGCGCGCAGGCGGTCCGGCGTCACGTCGGTCGAGCCGCCATCCGCCACCACGATCTCGTCGGGAGCCCGCGTTCCGGCCAGAAGCGAATCGAGGAGCGCGTCGATGGACGCCTCCTCGTTTCGGACCGTGACAATGAGGGTGACGGGCTCGCGCTCCGCGGGCGGGCGGCCCCGGGTGTTCTCGCGAGCTTCGCCCACGCCGGCTACCAGCCGCCGGGACGCGTTTCCGCGATGGCGTACGGCTGCTTCTCCCAATCTCCCTTCTGGAAGTAGCGCTTGCCGACACGCATGAGATCATCCGGGGTCACGGCCTCCATCTTCGACGGAAGCGTGAGCAGATAGTCGGGCGGAAGGCCGAAGAGGTCGGCCCGCGCCCACTGGAACGCGCGGGCGGTGTTCGAGAGGAACAGGCCGCTGAACGTGCCGACGGCGTGAATCTTCGCGGCCTTGAGATCCGCTTCGAGCTCGGGGCCCACCAGCTCCAGCCCCGCCACTTTCTTGAACTGGCGGAAGAGGAGCTTCACCATCGCCTCCTCCTGGGCCGGGCCGTTGATGGTTATGGTCGCGACAATCGGCGATTCGTCGATCGCCTGCGCCACGATCGAAGTGGCGCCCCGCGTGAAGACCTCGGGCTCGATGTACTTCGCGAACCAGCCGTAGGGGCCGGACAGGAGCGAGTTCACCGTGTAGAGCACCGGCATCTCGGGGCCCGACGCGGGCGGGCCGTTGTAGGCGAGTTGCACGGTGGTGTTCGGACCCCCGCCCAGCTCCCACTTTTCCCGGAAGCCGGGGAAGGGCAACTCCTTGGGGACCGGGCCGGGCGAAAACGGCGCCGCGCTCACGGCGCGGAAGGCTTCCTCCACGGCGGGCGCGACCTCCGCCGCGTTCACGTCGCCGAAGACGGCGACGATCAGGTTCGGCTTCACGACGAACTTCTTGTAGTACTCCGAGACCGCCGGCGTCGGAATCGAGATCAGGTTGACCCGGTTTCCCACCCCGGGCAGGCGGTAGCCGCTCACTTCGTACTTGGTCGCGAAGATGAGACGCTGGCGCTGGGCGCCGTCGTCCTCCATCCACTTGTCGAGCGCGTTGAGGAGCTGGATCCGCGTGGCGTCCACGGTGATGGAATCCAGGTCCGGATGGGCGACCATCGTCCCGATCCGCCCCATCGCCTCCTTCCAGTCGGAGGCCGGCACCGAGACCGACACGCCCCACATGTCCCGATCCTGGTAGGAAGCCAGGGGGCCCATCAATTCGAGCGATTGCCGGAACGTGCGTCCGTTCCGGCTCGGATCGTTCGAATTGAACATGCTTTCGCGCAGGAGCGACGTGATCCCGTTGTTCTTGTCGTTCTCGTAGCGCACGCCGCCGTTCAGGTAGGCGGCGACGGTCACGACGGGCGCACTGTGATCCACCCCGGTCAGGAGCCGGAGTCCGCCCGCGAGCTTGGCGCGCTCGACGCGAGCGCGGCCCGGATCGAAAGGCGCCGGCGAGATGGAGGCGAGCGGCTGGTCAATGCGCGCGCGGCGCGCGTCATCGGCGCTCGCGGTCGCCTGCGGACCCGTCCGGTAAGTCCCCTGGTACAGCGCGAGTTTCTCGCGGAAGCGCTTCTCGAAGTCCTTCTTCACGCCCGTGCTGTCGCCGGTCTTGTCCGGCATCATCTCGACGACCGCCGCGTTCTTCCAGTCGAGGTACTTCCGCGCGACCCCGGTCACGTCCTCCGGCCGAACCGCGCGAACACGCGGCGCCATCACCTCGTCCGCTCCGGGCCGCCCCTGGAAATAGGCGAGGGCCGTGTTGCGTCCCAGCCCCCACAGCTCCGTCTGCGACCTCGCCTCGCGCGCCAGAACGGCCCGGATCCCCGCGGCCACTTCCTCCGGCGTGACCGGCTGGGAGCGGACTCTTTCGATCTCCTGGATCAGCATCCCCTCCGCTTCGGGCATGCGGGAGGGGTCGGCCCCCAAGGTCAAGAGGACCACGCCGCCGTCGGGACCCATGGAACGATGGGCGGCCGCGCCGAATTCCCCCGCGGCCTCCTGGATCCGCCGCTCCAGGCGCGAGCCGGGGGCATCCACCAGCACGGACATGAGCACGTCGAGCGCCACCGCGTCCGCCGTCTCCCACGCGGGCGCGCGGAACCCGGCGGTGATAACCGAGCCCTGCGCGTCGGGGGGGCTCGACTCCCAGCGGACGACGGGCCCCGACATCTCCTTGACCGTGATCCGCGCCTTCGGGCGAACCTTCCCGGCGGGCAGATCCTTGAACGCGGCGGCCACCTGATCGGCGACCGCGGCCGATTCCACGTCGCCATCCACGACCACGGTGACGTTCTCGGCCAGGAAGTTCTCCTTGTAGAAGCGCTGCACGATGGGAAGGGTGAGCCCCGCGATCTCCAGCTCGGGCGCATGCACCGGAGCGCCGAGCGGCGTGTCGCCGTACAGGGCGGCGCGCACCGAGTTGATCGTGACGCCTCCCGCCGCGCTCAAGGCACCCCGGGATTCGTTCCGGGCCATGCCCAGGGCCTGGTCGAGTGTCCACTGATTGAAGAGCGGGTGAACCACGGCGTCGCTCAAGATGTCGAGCGCCCGCGTCACGTGGCGGGCCGGCACCGTCATGTTGTAGATGACGTGGGAGTAGCCCGACTCGCTCCCGTAGCTTCCGCCGAGCGAGGCCGTCTCCTTCTGCATTTCGCCCCGCGCGCGGCGAGCCGTCTCCATGAACGGGAGGTACGACAGTGCCGAAGCCGATCCGCGCTCGCTCCGGCTCTCGTCGCGGCTCCCCGCGTTGATCCAGACCTGGATGGAGGCCAGCGGGCGCGTCCGATTCTCCCGGACGATGACGGTCATCTTGTTGGGAAGGCTGCGGATCAGGTTGGGGGCGGCGGCCGCGGGAGCCGCCATGCCCAGGAGCAGGGCGGCTAGGGCCAGGATGGGGCGGGAGCGCATTCGGGTCGATTCCTCCGGAAACGGCGTCGGTAAGGGATTAACCCGAAAACTCTACTCCATTCGCCCGGAAAAACGAACCCCGGCGGAGAGCCGCCGGGGCTTGGAATGGCCGTATCGTCAGGCTTCGGACCGGATCAGTGCGGGACGCGCACCACGTTCGTCGCCTTTTTCCCCCGCTGGTCTTCTACGGGCTCGAACTCTACGACCTCGCCCTCGTTCAGTGTCCGAAATCCATCGGATTGAATTGAGGCGTGGTGGACGAAAAACTCTTCTCCCGAATCCTCCCGAATGAACCCGTACCCCTTGGACTCGCTGAACCACTTGACAGAGCCGCGGTGTCTCAAGTGCGGGGCCCCTCCTTTCAGCATGTTAGATCGGGATGAGGACGTTGGAACGATGGGCTCTAAGCGTTGACCCCCCGTGCACGGACGTTTTGGAAGCAGTCCCGACAGTATACCGGCTTTCCCGGCGTGGGGCGGAATGGAACTTGGGTCATCTGCGCACACGACGAGCAGACGGCCTCGTGGAACTCTCGAGGCGCGCTGTTCGAGATGGGAGTGGGCGTCGGCTGGCCGCCGGCTTGGCGCTTCTTCTCGTCGCGGCAGCGGCGGCACCGGGTCGGCTCGTGCTGAAAGCCGCGGTCCTTGTAGAAATTCTGCTCGCCCACCGTGAACACGAATTCTTCACCACAGTCCCGACATTTGATTACCTTGTCTACGTCAGCCATGAAGCCTCCGAGACGACCTCACCGGACAACGAAGCGAACGCCCCCGCGGGTGAGTATCGTGGGGATCTTCCTGGACGGGGGTTATCCGGGAGCGAACGGACGCGGGGACGGGAGATGAGGAGCGGTGACTGCATTCGACTTTCTCTGCCGATATACTCCGCTGTAACACGGAACTGAATGAGCCCTGCCAAGGTCTAACTATAGGACCTGGAGGAACTTGTGTCAAGACAAATGCTGCGATGCCATATGGTTGAGAATGCGCGTTCCTACGCAACTTTTCTGGTTCTAGGCGTTTGCCTGATCCTGGGATTGGGCGTTTGCGGGAGCCCTTCGCCGGCGAGCGCCAGGACCCCGCGCGTCCCCCTCGACTCGCTCGTGATCCTGCACACCAACGATCTTCACTCGCACCTCCTTCCTTTCCACCGCGCGGACACGGCCCTGGTGGGCGGGGCCGCGGCCCGGGCGGCCCTGATCGCACGGGAGCGGATTCGCACGCCCGACCTTCTGCTGCTCGACGCGGGCGACGTGATCCAGGGGACCCCCGCGTACAACCTGTTCCGTGGCGTCCCCGATACGCGCGCGCTTTCACTCCAGCGCTACGACGTGGTGGCGCTGGGGAACCATGATCTCGACGACGGACCGGCGGCCTTTCTTCACCTCCGGCCCTACGCGACATATCCCGTCGTGAGCGCGAACATTTTCGCGGCCGCGGAGAGCGCCTGGGCCGAGCCGCTCGAGGAGAGCGTCCCCTCCAAGATCAAGGCCGGCGCCCGATGGATCGGCGGGGAGCGGGTGGCCGCGGCGGCCCGGCTCCGCTATCTCGCCGCTCCCTACGTGATCCTTCCGTGGCGCGGGCTCAAGATCGCGGTCCTGGGGCTGACCACGGCGAGCATCGTGAACATCGTGCGCATCTCCGCGAACCGCGGGGTCGCGGTGTCCGACCCGATCGCGGTCGCGCGGATCCTGGTGCCTCATCTTCGCGAGAAGGCCGACCTGGTGATCGCGCTGACTCACCTTGGCGTGGATCAGGACCGCGAGCTGGCGCGGCAGGTGCCGGGGATCGACCTGATCGTCGGAGGCCACAGCCACACGCGGCTGAGCGAGCCCCATGGAAAGATGACGGTACATCAAGGCAAGGTACACGAGTACTT
>JANLXD010000406.1:0-1624 GCA_031364935.1 Candidatus Eiseniibacteriota bacterium | reverse complement strand
AGGATCATCAGTTCCGCCAGCGCCAGCTCGTTGTTCCCCTCGATGAACGAGCCCCGGGGCCCCCACACGCGGTACTGGCCGCGGGTAGCGATCGAGAAGAGTCCCCCCTTCACGCCGTAGAAGCCGACCGATGCCATGCAGACCCAGAGGAAGCGCTCGAGGCGCTTCCTGTCTTGGAGAAGCATCAGGCCCACGAAGCACATGAGGATGATCCGGGAGAATCGGTTCCACTCGACCCATGCCTCGCGTGAAACCGCGTTCATCGTGGTCACGGTCGTGTAGCCCATCCAGATCAGGAGAAGCGCAGTGGTGAGCCGCATCGGGACGTTCCGGATCTCCCCACGGATCACGGTGCCCAGGAGGGTTGCGAGCGCGACCGCGAGGCCCACGGGCGCATTCTCGAGCTGCCACGAAAGTCGGTGCGGGTTCATGAGCCCGATCCAGGCGTAGACCAGCATGCCGATGTCGGGTCGGAAAATGCAGAACGGGATGCTTCCGAAAATGAGGAGTCCAACCAGGATGTCCCTCATCTACCCGATCCTCAGCGGTGGAGCCGCGTGCAGCCGGTAAAAGGCCACCTTGAGCGCGAACCGGGCCGGGTCTCCCTCCCACGGCGTTCCACGGCGCCAACGGAACGGGTCCTCCCCCGCCTCGTTCACACCGAAGCTGGTGGTGACGGCGGCGCGGTAGCCCGCCTCCCGCAGCAGGGCGACGGTCTCGTCGGTGTAGTCCTCGGCCCTGCCGTTGGGATACGCGAACAGGGTGACCTCTTCCTCCAGCGCCCGCTCGATCTCCCGCTTGGAGCGCGTGACCTCTTCCCTGGCCCGCTCGGTGGTGAGCCGGCTCAGGATCGGGTGCGTCTCGGTATGCGAGCCGAAGCGGACCCCCGCCCGGCGCATGGCCCGTACCCGGTCCCAGTCGAGCATCAGTCCCGGCGTCTCCCCGGCGTCGCCCAACTCGGTGCGGAGAGCCTCGATGGCGGAAAGCCGCTCGGCCTCGGGCAACAGCTTGAGAGCCGCCAGCGCGCGGAAGGCGGCATCCCGCCGCTCCTCGACGGTCTCGAGCGGGACCGGCGGAGCGGCCGCGGGGTCGCCGGGCAGACGGATCTCGCGCCGGCGCGTCGCGGCGAAGGCAAGGAGCACCTGGTCATGCCAGGGAATGCGCCCGGTGCCCACGCATCCTGTCACGAGGAATACCGTCGCGGGAATGCCGTGGCGGCGGAGAACCGGAAACGCGTGCTCGAAGTTGTCCGCGTAGCCGTCATCGAACGTGACCGCGACCGCTCCCTTCGGAACCGTGCCGTTTCGGCTCCGCTCGATCAGCTCCTCGAGCGCCAGGGGGCGGTACGCCGCGGCGAGGTGCTCCATCTGTCGTTCGAAGCGCTCCGGCCGGATCGCGTCGATCATGAACGGCCCCGGCTCCGGGTGCACGCGGTGGTAGATGAGGACCAGGAACGGCGGGGCGCTCCGGCGCTTCAGGCGCAGTCCCCCGCGGCCACTCTCGAGCGCCCAGCGGTTCGACGCGGCGCGGAAGAGACGCGCGCCTCCGGCCGCCTCGAACGCGGCCGCGGCCGCGGCGCGGGCGGCGCTCACGTCGAGCCCCGCCGGAGGGCCGCGCGCAGCGG
>JANLXD010000370.1:0-6572 GCA_031364935.1 Candidatus Eiseniibacteriota bacterium | reverse complement strand
GCGCGCGAGGCGATCGCGGCTGGACGGAGCTTCGACGAGGCGGTCGCGGAGGTGCGCGCCGCTTCGATCTTCACCACGCACACGCCAGTGGCCGCAGGCCACGACGCATTCCCGGTTTCCATGGTGGAATCGCAGCTCGCGCGCGTCGAAGGCTTCGGGGCGCCGATCGATTCTCTCCGCAGCCGGCTCCTCGCCCTCGCCGACCACGACGGCGCGTTCAACATGACGGTGCTCGCGATGCGCCTGAGCGGCCGCGTGAACGCCGTGAGCCGGCGCCACGGCGAGGTGTCGCGCCGGATGTGGACGCACCTCTGGCCGGGCACGCCGGAATCGGAGATCCCCATCACCTCCATCACGAACGGCGTGCACGTCCCGACCTGGACCGCCCAGGAAACGAGCCGGCTCCACCGCCGCCGGTTGGCTCCGGACTGGCTGGCGCGGCACGACGACCCGAATCTGTGGGCGGCCGCGGCCGACGCGCTCCCGGATAACGATCTGTGGCTCACGAGGCGCGCGCTCAAGGAGGCGCTTCTCCAGTACATGCGCGACCGGATCCGGAAGCGGTGGTCGGTGGATCGCGTGGAGCCCGGCCAGACCGTCGCGTTCGGCTCGCTGCTCGACCGCGACGCGTTCACGATCGGATTCGCGCGGCGCTTCGCCACCTACAAGCGCGCGGACCTGATCCTGCGCGATCCCGAACGGCTTAAGCGGCTCTTGACCGACCCACGCCGCCCGGTGCAGCTCATCTTCGCCGGGAAGGCGCACCCCGCGGACGAGCACGGAAAGCAGATCCTCCAGTCGGTCTACCACGCGGCGCGCGACCCGGAGACGGCGGGGCGCATCGCATTCCTGGAGGACTACGACATGCACTCGGCGCATTGGCTGGTGCAGGGCGTGGACGTGTGGCTGAACACGCCGCGCCCGCCGCTCGAAGCCAGCGGCACCAGCGGCATGAAGGCCGGCCTGAACGGCGTGCCCAGCGCGAGCATCCTCGACGGCTGGTGGGTCGAGGGGTACGACGGCGGGAACGGCTGGGTGTTCGGGCCGCCGGCCGGGTCGGACGAAGTGGACGAACCAGACCCCGCCGCCGCGGACGCGCGCGACGCCGAGTCGCTCTACCGCGTCCTGGAAGAGACGATCGTGCCGCTCTACTACGACCGGGACGCCGAGGGGGTGCCCCACGGTTGGCTCCGCGTCGTGCGGCGCGCCATGCAGACCCTTACCCCGGCCTTTTCGGCCCGCCGCATGATGAAGGAGTACGTGGAGCGGATGTACCTGCCCGCCGTGACCGCCACCGAGGAAGAACCGGGCGCCCTTCCCCGCCGCTAAGGGAGCCCTACCCCGCCGCTAACCAACCGCCCCGTTTTGCGGTAGATTCGTCCCCTCATGCACGGAATCGAAGGCGCCGACTTCGTAACGATCGGCCTCCTGGTCGTCCTGGAAGCCGCGTTGAGCGCGGACAACGCGCTCGTCCTGGCGGTCCTGGTGCTCCCGCTGCCGCGGGCACAGCAGACCCGCGCCCTCCAGTACGGCATCATCGGCGCGTTTCTCTTCCGGATCATCGCCACGCTGTTCGCCGTCCAGCTCATCGCCATGACCTGGGTCATGCTGGTCGGCGGCCTCTACCTGATTTACCTCCCGATCAAGCACTTCTCGCACCATGCGGAAGGAAAGCCGAAGGTGCCGACTGCGATGCTCGGGCTCTCCGTCTTCTGGAGCACGGTCGTCCGCGTGGAGTTGACCGACGTGGTCTTCGCCGTCGACTCGATCCTGGTCGCGGTGGCCATGTCGCGGAAGGTGTGGGTGGTCATCACGGGCGGGCTCCTCGGGATCCTCGCGATGCGCGTCCTGATCGGGCAGCTTCTGGGACTGGTGCGCCGCTATCCCGCCATCGTGGACGGCGCCTACGTGATCGTGGCGTGGGTGGGCGTGAAGCTGCTGGTGGAATACGCGCACAAGATGCACTGGATCGGGTTCGAGATCTCGCGCGCGGTCGCGATCAGCGTCGTGCTTGTCCTCTTCGGCCTGAGCACGTGGTACGCGGTGGCGAAGCAGCGCAAGGAGCTCACCCGGAAGAGCCCGGCCGAACGGGTGTTCGAAGACATGAGCGAGAAGAAGTGACGCCTTCCGGGGCGTCGCCCTGCCGGGCGGGGCCGCGTTTTCTGGCGGCGATTCTCGTGGCAGCCTCAATCGCCGGCGCGGCCACGCCGTGCCGCGCCTCGCTCCTCCCCTACAGCGCGATGTCCGAGCTTCTCGCCACCTCGCCCGCGACCGACGACGGAGCGATCGCGGCCATGATGAACCCGGCACAATGGGGCGTGCTGGAGCGGCCGGAGCTGTCGGCTTTCTGGTACGAACCGGAAATCATGACCGAGCGCGAGAGCTGGGGATTCGCGGCGGGAAGCGGGCTCGGGTTCTCGATGCGGCGCGAAGACGCTTTTCCCGATCCCACGGCACCGCTCGGGACGCGTCGGCGCGATCACGTCACCGACTACCAAATTGGCCTTGGCTTTGGCTCGCAGGAGCGCGCCTCCGGGATCGCGCTCGGCTTCTCCGGCCCTGGAAAGGGCGCGTTCGACCGTTCCAGCTTCCTCACGTTTGGAAGTATTCGGCGCCCCACGCGATGGCTCTCGTACGGCAGCACCTTCCAGGCCGCGCTGGACGACGACGACATGCAGGGCGTGACGGATATCGGGATCCGCCCCCTCTCTGATCCGCGGCTTCTCCTCTTCGGCGACTACGCGCTCCGGCGCGGAGATCGTTGGGACGACGGAGCGCTCGCGGGCGGGGTCGCGATCCGTCCGATTCCGGGACTGATGGCTGCGGCCCGCTGGGAGCGCGACGAGAATGTGCAAATCACGCTGGGCGTCGCACTCGGCCGCGCCGCGTTCCGCGCGACGCCGCGATACCGATCCGATCGCCGCATCGAGACCAACTATGCCGCCCGCCTCGGCTCTCCGGAGCGCGGCTTCGACCTCGACGGAGTCGTGAACCGCGGGCGCCGCACCATGGCCGTCGACCTGAACGGGCACATGGTCTACCAGTCCTACCGCTATTTCGATCAGGGCGCGCTGCCGCTGCGCGACGTGACCGAGCGGCTCCAGTTCGCGATCGACGATCCCACAGTGGGCGGCGTCGCGGTGAGGCTCTCCGGCTTCGAGGGGAACCTCTCCATGGCATGGGAGCTTCGCGAGAAGCTCCTCCGCGTCAAGCGGGCGGGAAAGCGCATCACCGTGGTGTGCGAGAACCTGGACGCGCGCACCGCCTACATCGCCACGGCGGCTGATCGGGTGGTCATGGACCCGAGCGGATTCCTGCTCCTCCCCGGCGTCCAGGCCTCGCGCACGTATCTTCACAATCTGCTCGGGAAGCTGGGGATCGGCTTCGAGGAGTGGCGCTATTACAAGTACAAGTCGGCGCTGGAGACGTTTTCGCGGGACCGCATGTCCGACGCCGACCGCGAGCAGTACGGCGCCATCGTGCGGGCGGTCTACAACGAGCTGGCGCGCGCGTTCGTCGCGGGCGGCCGCGGCTCGCGCGCTGATTTCGACCGGGTCGTGAACGAGGAGCCGTTCATCCCCGCGTCGCGGCTTCTCCAGCTCCACTGGGTCGACGCGCTCGGCCGCTGGGACGAGCTGGAGAAAAAGGAAGTCGGCAACCCGGCCATCAAGCCGGTCGGATACCGCGGCCTCCGCGAGCGGCGGTGGCAGCCGCGCGAGGAGTGGGGACCCGATCCCGCGATCGCGTTGGTCTATTTGATCGGCGACTGCGCCATGGACACGGGGATCCGCGCCCGCTCCTCGTCGGACGCGCTCCGCGCCTTCCGGAAGAGCCGCGCGATCAAGGGGGTCGTGCTCCGCGTCGACTCTCCCGGCGGCGATCCGCTCGCCTCGGACGTGGTCGCGGCCGAGACGCGGAAGCTCCGCGAGGCGAAGAAGCCCGCGCTGGTCAGCCAGGGACGCGTCGCGGGGAGCGGCGGCTACTGGATCAGCATGGACGGCGCGCCCATCGTCACGTCGCCCTTCACGCTCACCGGCTCGATCGGCGTGATTGGAGGTTGGGCCTGGAACGAAGGGTTCGGCCGGAAGACGGGGCTCACGTCGGACCACGTGCAGGAAGGTAAGAGCGCGGATCTTCTGGGCGGCCTCCGGATTCCTTTCTTGGGCGCGACACTTCCCGAGCGAAACCTGGACGCGGGCGAGCGTCGTCTTATCCAGCGAGCGTTCGACGACATCTACGGCGATTTCACGACCAAGGTGGCGTCGGCGCGCGGGCTGGACGTCACGCGGGTGCGGGAGCTGGCCGAAGGACACGTCTACGACGGGACCGCGGCCATCCGCCTCCGCCTGGCGGACCGCCTGGGCACCCTGGACGACACGATCGAGGAGGCGAAGAGGCTCGCTGGGCTGAAGCCGGGCAGCCGGGTCCGCGTGGTCGAGTACCCCAAGCGGCCGTTTCTCCGGCTACCATCGTTCCTGCCTCGGCCTGTCGGCGCGGCCTGGGGCGCCCCCGCGGAGTCGCCCGCCCCCGGCTTCCCGCTCGAAGCGCGCGCGCTCCAGTCGATCCTGGACCGGCCGGGGCGTCCGCTCCTTGTCGTGCCGGGGATGCTCTTGCCCGATGAACCGGAACCCGTCCGCTAACAGGTAGCAGGAGTCCATGTCCAACGGCACGATCGGCACCATCTACCTGCTCGTCGCGGGACTCGTGTTCCTCCTGGGCTTTGTGATCCTCCGCGAGGCGCCGCGCGAGCGCCTGAATCGCGCGACGGCGCTGATGCTCTTCTTCGCGGGCCTCGGATCCGTTCTGGGCGCGATCGGCTTCATCGGGGAATCGATCTCCGGCGCGCGCGCCGGAGCGAACGACCTCCTCCGCTCGTTCAACTATCTCTGGGAGCTTTTCTTCCCCTCCCTCCTCTACTTCGCGTGCGTGTTCCCCACCGAGAACCGGCTGGTCCGGCGCGTCCCGTTCGCCGCGCTCTGGATCTTCGCGCCTCACGTCACCCACCTCGTCTTCATGGTGCTCCAGTCTCAGGGTCCGCTCTGGGGAAGCCTCGCGGCGACGATGGCGCGAAACGGCGTGGGGTCGAAGCTTCTCCTGTACGGCCGCATCCCGCTCGAGCTGATGTTCCGCTTCCACCAGATCCTCTTCTCCATGGTGAATCTGGTCTACATCGCGGCGGCGATCACGCTTTTGTGGCTCAGCTTCCGACGCACGACCAACTCCCTGATCCGCGCCCAGGTGCGGACCATCTTCATCGGGCTCGCCTCCTGCGCCAGCCTCTACGCCATCGCGGTTCCCATCCCCACGCTCCTCAACAAGGCGTGGCCCCCGTCGATGCGCTCGACCCTGATCGTGGGGGCCCTCATCCTGGGCTCGGGCTCGATCGCCTATTCCATCGTGCGCCACCGCTTCCTGGACGCGAACCTGATCGCGCGGAAGTCGATCCTCTACGCCGTGACCTCGGGCTTCTTGATCGGCGTATACGTCACGATCATCCGCCAGGTCGACGCGTTTCTGGTCACGGCGCCGGGCTACGACACCACCGTGTTCAAGACCGCGATGCTCCTTTTGGCGCTGGTCCTCTTCCAGCCGATCTTTTCCTGGCTGGACGACGCGCTGGACCGCTTCTTTCTGCGCGACCGCGGCGACCACCGGACCCTCCTCCGCCGCATGAGCGGCGAGGTGCTCACCGTGCTCGAGCTGGACCCGTTGGCCGAGAAGATCCTCGCCACGCTGCGCGAAGGCGTGCCCGCGCGCACGACAGTTCTCTTGATCGCGCCCGAGCGCGGCGCCGCGCTCGCCCGCGGCTTTGGCGGCGGCGTGGACCTGGGGGGCATCGCCGGCATTCCCCGCCACGCGCTCACGTCATTCCTGGACGGCGTGGCATTGCTCCGGCGCGAAGAGGTGACCCCTCGCGCGATGGAGTGCGGCGTGCGGGACGAGGTGGAGCCGATCTTGCGCACCGAGCCCTACCTCCTCTTCCCGCTCCGCCACGCGGGCGAGCTTCTGGGGTTGATCGCCCTCGGACGGAAGATCACCGAGAATCGCTACACCGCCGAGGAGAGTTCGCTGCTCCAGACGCTCGCCAACCAGTCGAGCATCGCGATCAAGAACGGCTTCCTGTACCGGGAGAGTCTGGCCAAGACCATCCTCGAGGAAGAGCTGGCGGTGGCGCGCCGCATCCAGCAGCAGTTTTTGCCGCACACGCTCCCGCAGACCCCGCGCCTGGACCTGGCCGCGCTCAACGTGCAGACGCGGGAGGTCGGCGGCGATTACTACGACCTGGTGGACGTGGGCGGCGGCGAGTATCTGATGGTCATCGCCGACGTGGCGGGCAAGGGCGTACCCGCGGCGCTGCTCGCGTCCATGGTGCAGGCATCGATCCGCACGCAGGCGCAGGATAAGAAGCCCATGGGCGAGCTGATGGGGAGGCTAAATCGTCTGGTCTACGAGGCGACGCCCGCGGATCGCTTCGCCACCTGCGTGCTCGCGCGCGTGGGCGGCGCGGGCCCCACGTTTTTCTTCTCCAACGCGGGCCACAACTATCCGATCGTGCTTCCCGCGGCCGGAGG
>JANLXD010000363.1:0-13547 GCA_031364935.1 Candidatus Eiseniibacteriota bacterium | reverse complement strand
GGACTCCCGCTGGGAATCGCGCCCGAGCACCTCTACAACGAGGAGTCCGCCCGGCTCGATCCCGGCGACTCGCTTCTGCTATACACGGACGGAATCACTGACGCTCGGAACCTGGAGGGCGAGGACTACGGCGAGGAGCGTCTCCAGACCTTCGCCGGGGGCTTGCCGCGCGGCTACACGGCCGACCAGATCATCCGGGCCGTGGCCGAGGACGTCACCCGGTTCACGGGTGGAGCGGAACAGGCGGACGACATCACGCTGGTGGCCCTGAGGACCCTATGAGCGACTCCGTCATCCGCTTCGCCATTGGCAGCCGCCTCGAGCTTCTCGCCCTGGTGCACGCTGTCATCGAGGGATTGGCGCGCGAGCACGGCCTGGACGAGGAAACGACCATGGCGCTCCAGGTCGCGGTGATCGAGGCGGGGACCAACGCGATCCAGCACGGGAACGTCTTCGCCGACCACAAGGCGGTCACGTTCGAGTTTCGGATGGGCGGAGGAGGAATCGAGATCGAGGTGGAGGACTTCGGGAAGGGCTTCGATCCGGGGCGCGTGGCCGATCCGACCGACGATTCGGCTCTACTCTCCCCCCACGGCCGCGGCCTCTTCCTCATGCGGGAGCTGATGGACGAGGTCACCTACGACGTCCGTCCGGATCACGGCACCCGCGTGCGCTTGAAGAAGGCGCTCCCGGGCTTCTGACCCCGCCCGCACTGCCCGGCGCTACCCGATAGGCTCGGGGTCCGCCTCCGGCGCCAGAATTCTCGGCCGCATGTGCTCCAGCGTGCGCTTCACCGCGGGGTAGATTTCCTCGAACGCGCCCACCACGCGGGGGTCGAAGTGGGTCCCTGCGTTTTTCTTCAGCTCGGCCAGTGCGTCCTCTTCCGGCAGCGCATGGCGGTAGGGCCGGTTCGACGTCATCGCGTCGAAGGCGTCGGCCACGGCCATGATCCTGGCCTCGATCGGGATGTCGTCGCCCCTCAGTCCGTCGGGGTAGCCGGTCCCGTCGAAATGCTCGTGGTGGCTCCGCACGCCAGGAAGCAGAGGGTGGAGGATCGCGATGGGGCGCAGGATGCTCTCCCCGATCAGCGGATGCATGTCCATCTTCTCCCGCTCGCTCAGATCCAGGGCCTCGCGCTTCCCCAGAATGTTCTCGTCCACCGCGATCTTTCCGATGTCGTGCACCAAGCAGGAGCGGTGGATCGTGTCCAGCTTGGCCGGCGGCAGCCCGAGCTGCTTCCCGATCGCCTCGGAGTAGGCGGCCACGCGCACCGAGTGACCCTCGGTGTACGGGTCCTTGGCTTCGATCGCCATCGTCAGGGACACGATCACGCTCATGAAGAGGTCCTCGAGCTGGACGCGGTGGCGATCCTCGAGGATCGCGACGCCCGCGAGCGTGGCCAGCATCTGGAGACCCGCCGTGTGCTCCTGGCGGAAGCGGAGCGGACTGGAGTGGTTCAAGAGGACCGCGCCCAGGTTTTGCCCGTGCGCCTGGATGGGCGCGATGGCGCCCCAGGTCATGTTCTCGGAGTAGAGAAATTCCCGCGCCCAGGGAGAGCGCTGCTTCCGGTGGAAGAGCGTGACCGTGTCGAGGAGGAAGAGCGCCTCCATCAGCTCGGCGCTCGATCCGGAGAGAACGTAGCCCGACCACTCGGCCAGGGAGCCGTCGGCGTAACGGAAGAGGCACTCGCCGGGACGGTCGCGGGTCAGGATGGCGATCCCGTCGGGACGGAGGAGGCGGCGCGTCCCCTCCGCGACCTGGTGGAGCGCGATCGAGTCCTCGTGGAACGGGACCATCGAGCGGGCCACTTCGTTCACCCCTTCCAGCAGCGCCAGGGCGCCGGGGAGGCCGGAGGGAACGGGGGTGGACGCGACGTGCGTCTTCTGGATGGTCAGTCGATTCTGGGGCGCCATGGCCTCGGCTGCGCGTCGCGCGTGTTTGGGACCGCGCGGGAACGGTCGGGGTTCACTGGACTTCGGGAACAATGTCGGGGCACCCCTCCCTGACGCCCCCGTAAAGAGAGCATCGGAGTCCGCGGGAGAAATGTTTAGCGCCGGAGCGCTATCCGACGGCGGGAAGGTAGCGGGAGAGGAAGGAGACGAAGTACGTGAAGAGATTGGTGACGAGGGCGATGCCGAATGCAATGAGGACGACTCCGGAGACCACTTCGATCGTACGGAGCGAGCGCCGGAGGCGGCTCGATGCAGCCAGGAACGAGTTCAATCCCAGGGACGCGAGAAAGAACGGCACGCCAAGCCCCAGCGAGTAGACGGCGAGCAGATACACGCCGGTCCACACCGTCTTCGCGGTGCTCGCGTAGAGGAGAATGGACGCGAGGATGGGGCCGATGCACGGCGTCCATCCCGCCGCGAACGTCACACCCACCAGCACCGAACCCAGGAGGCCAAGCGGCTTCTGCGTGAGCTGAAATTTCCTCTCGCGAGAGAGGGCCGGGATCGGAAGGATCCCCGTCAGGTAGATGCCGAACAGGATGATCAGAACGCCACCGGCGCGGCGGAGCGTGTCCTGGTGCTCGCGCAGGAATTGTCCGGTGGCGGTGGCGGTCGCGCCCAGCGCGATGAAGACGAGGGAGAAGCCCAGGATGAAGGCGAGCGAGTGGATGATCGTCAGGCGGCGCACCCGCGCCGTCTGCTTCCCCGCGGTCAGCTCGTCGAACGAAACTCCGGTGATGAACGTGACGTAAGACGGAACCAGCGGGAGCACGCACGGCGAGACGAACGAGACGACGCCGGCGAGGAACGCGGCGATCAGTCCAGGCGCCGCGGGAAGCTGGGTCTCGAACATGGGGTTTGCGGCGCGGTCAGCCGGAGGACAGAAGCGGCTGGACGGCCTGCTCGAAGACCTCGGGGGCTACTTGCCCGACGAACCGGTGCGCGATCTTTCCGTTCCGGTCGATCACGAACGTGGTGGGGATCATCGAAATGTTCCCGTACGCCTTGGTCACGTCCTCGTTCCCGATCAGCATGGTGTAGTTCACGTCGTGCTCTTCCGCGAAGGGGCGCACGTCCTTCGCTCCCCCCGCGTCGAGGGCGAGCCCCACCACCTCGAGCCCCTGGGCGCGATACTTGGACTGGAGCCGCACCAGGTGCGGGATCTCCTCCCTGCACGGCGGGCACCACGTGGCCCAGAAGTCCAGGATCACGACCTTCCCCTTGAAGGCGTCCAACGAGACAGCCTTTCCGTCCAGGTTCGCCAGGGTGAAGGCGGGGGCTTCGGAGCCGACTTCGCCATGGCCCGCAGAGACGGCCGAGCCGCCTTTCTCCTGCTTGGCGCCGCGGCCGCACGACACCGCCGCCGCGGCCAGAATGCAGACCAGGGCCAGCCGCGCGGCGCCATGGAAGGCGCGCGCGGCAGCCCGCTTCACGCCTGAGGCGTGGTCGGAATCACAGTTTTGGATAGTATTCATTGAGCTCGTAGTCGGTAACCCATGTCCGGTAATTGTCCCACTCGATCCGCTTGTTCTCGACGAATTTCTCGAAGACGTGTGCCCCCAGGGCGTCCTTGACCAGGCGGGACTTCTCCAGCAGCTCGACCGCCTCGATCAGGCTCCCCGGCAGGCTCTCGATGCCGTGCTTCTTCCGCTCCGCGGCGTTCATCTCGTAGATATCCTCTTCGATCGGCGGCCGGAGCGTCAGCGCCGAGTCCATCCCTCTGAGCCCCGCGGCAAGCATCAGCGAGAAGGCCAGATAGGGGTTACAGGCAGGATCCGGGCAGCGCAGCTCGATCCGGGTCGCCTTCTCCTTGCCGGGCTTGTACATGGGTACCCGCACCAGGGCCGAGCGGTTCCTCTGGCCCCAGGCGATGTAGACCGGCGCCTCGAATCCGGGCACCAGGCGCTTGTACGAATTCACCCACTGGTTGGTGACCGCGGCGATCTCGCGCATGTGCTGGAGGAGGCCCGCCAGATAGGCTTTCCCGTTCTTCGAGAGATGATGCTTGTCCTTGCTGTCGAAGAAGACGTTCTTCCCGCCCTTGAAGAGCGACTGGTGGACGTGCATCCCGCTCCCGTTCTGGCCGTACACGGGCTTGGGCATGAAGGTCGCGTAGCAGCCGTTCTGGCGCGCGATCTCCTTCACCACGTAGCGGTAGGTGATCGTCTGGTCGGCCATCTTGAGCGCTTCCGAGTAGCGGAGGTCGATCTCGTGCTGGCTGTGCGCCACCTCGTGGTGCGAGGCCTCGACCGAGATCTCCATGGCCTGGAGCGCCTCGACCGTCTTGGATCGCAGCTCGGTGCCGAAATCGTCGGGGACCTGGTCGAAGTAGCCCGCCGCGTCCAGAAGCGAGCGGTCTTTGAGGCTGCGAAAGTAGAAGTACTCCAGCTCCGGTCCGAGATAGAAGGTGTACCCCTCCTTGTCCAGCTTCTTGAGCGCCCGCTTCAGCACGTGCCGCGTGTCGCCGGCATAGGGAGAGCCGTCAGGATTCAGGATGTCGCAGATCATCCGCCCGGCGTGCTCTTCGTTCACCTTCCACGGCAGAATCTGGAACGTGGCGGGGTCGGGCATCGCGACCAGGTCGCTCTCGTAGATGCGCGCGAAGCCTTCGACCGACGAGCCGTCGACGCCCACGCCCTCGTCGAGGGCGGTCGCCAGCTCGCGCATGGTGATCGCGACGCTCTTCAACTGCCCCAGGATGTCCACGAACCAGAGATGGATCATCTCGACGTCGTGCTCTTCGCAGTACTTCACCACGTCCTTCGAGGTCTTCAACCCTTCCATTCCTGCTCCTCCCTTTTCCCGTGGGGGCCGTCGGGACACTGCGCCTGGGTGAATCGCGTCAACGCGAGGAAGTGGGGCATCGATTTCGGATCGGGATGTTCGAGCACGAACAGGCGCGCGCGGTCGTAGGTGATCTCGAACGGTGTGTGCGCGGCCGGAGGCGATACATGCGGCATGCGGAACCATAGCTCGATACAATGCGCGTGTGAAGCATTTTCGAAAGACGCTCACCATGAACGTGCCGGCGCGGATGGACTTTGTGAACATCACCGCCGAAGTGGAAGACGCCGTGCATGAAAGCGGCGTCGCCGAAGGGCTCTGCCTGGTGAACGCCATGCACATCACCGCGAGCGTCTTCATCAACGACGACGAGCCCGGGCTCCACGCCGACTACAAGAAGTGGCTGGAGGAGCTGGCGCCGTTCGACGCGAGCCCGACCCGCTACAAGCACAACCGCACCGGAGAGGACAACGCCGACGCGCACCACAAGCGCCAGATCATGGGGCGCGAGGTCGTGGTGGCGATCACGAAGGGGAAGCTGGATTTTGGCCCGTGGGAGCGGATCTTCTACGGCGAGTTCGACGGGAGAAGATCGAAGCGGGTGCTGATCAAGATCATCGGGGAGTAAGGGCGCCAGCGCCGCCGCGGCCCGGCGCCGAAATCAGGGCCTTCCGCGCTCCGACAGGAGCATCGCCGCCGCCAGATGCTCGGCGATCTCCAGCCGGCAGACCGCCTCTTCCACGTTCTCCCCCACCGCGATCGCGCCATGGTTCTGGAGCACCAGCACCGCCGGCGGCGGAGCGGCCGTCGAATCCAGTGCCAGCGCGACCGCCTCGGCCAGCTCGTCGCTCCCGGAGGGGTGGTAGGTGACGAAGCGCACGTGGTCCAGCGCCGCCCGTGCCTCGTCGATGCGCGAGAAATCGGGCGCGTGCCCGCGCAGCGCGAACGCGGTCAGGGCGACCGGGTGGGCGTGCACGATGGCCTCGATGTCGCCCCGGACCGCGTAGGCCGCGAGGTGCACCCGGTGCTCCGGGGAGGCCGCGGTCCGGACCGCGGAATCGCGCGGCTCCAGGACGCCGATCTCCACGAAATCGCGCGGCGTGAGGTCCCCCTTCCGGCGCCCGCGCCGGGTGATCAGCAGGCGGTCGGTTCCGATCCGGGCGCTCAGGTCCCCCTGGTCGGCGGCGATCATGCCGCGGCGGTCAAGGATGCGCCCCGCGCGCACCAGGTCGTGGGCCAGGGCGATCCGAACCGCGCGGAGCCGCGAGGCGGCCGAGCGGGCGCCCGCCGCGCCGATCCCGCGCCGCGGCCCCTTCGGATCCTCCGGCTTGCCCGGCCCGCCGCCGGCGCCCTTAGGACTCATCGATCGCCCCGCTTTCCAGCGCGGTGAGCGCCGCGGGGATCGCCTCCACGATGTCGGTCGCGATCATCCCTCTCATTCCTTTCCGCCGCGCGGCCACGTCGCCCGCGAGGCCGTGCACGAAGCAGCCCACCGCGGCCGCCTCTCCCGGCTCCATCCCCTGCGCGAGGAGCCCGGAGATGACCCCCGCGAGCACGTCCCCGGCCCCGGCGGTGGCCATGCCCGGGTTCCCGCTCGCGTTCAGGATCACGGGCTCCCCCGGCACGACAGTCATCATCGGCGTCGATTTGAGGCAGACGATGGCCCCGCTCTGCGACGCGAAGCGCCGCGCCCACCCTACCGGATCCCGCGCCACCTCCGCGATGAGCCGCCCCGTCAGTCGCGCCGCCTCGCCGTAGTGCGGCGTCACGATGAGCGGCGCGTGGGTCCGGCGGAGCGGCCGCCCCTCGAACGCGTTCAGCCCGTCCGCGTCGAGCACGATCGGGCACTCCACCCGCTCGACCAGGGCCCGCACCAGCTCCTCGGTTTCGGGATCGCGCGAGGCCCCGGGGCCGATCAGCATCACGTCAGCGTGGAGCGCCTCGTTCAGGATCGGCACCCGCGCGTCGCGGGCGACCGCCCGCCCGACGGTCTCCGACAGCCCGCGCTTCACGACCGGCGGCAGCCTCGACTCCAGCACGTCCACGCAGGAGCGCGGCACTCCCGCGACCGCGTAGCCGGCGCCCGCGCGGAGGACCGATTCCGACGCCATGGCCACCGCGCCCATCATGCCGCCGCTCCCGCCGACGACCAGGACGCGGCCCGTCGTGCCCTTGTGCGCGTCGGCCGGGCGGCGCGGAAGGATCGAGCGCGCCCAGAGCGGATCCGCCATGAGGAGAAAGGGGGGCTGCTCGGCGATCAGGTCGGCCGGAATCCCGATATCGACCACTTCGACGCGCCCGGCGTGGCTCCGTCCCGGCTCCAGCACCAGGCCCGCCTTGAGAACCGCGAGAGTCACGGTCATGGCGGCACGGATCGAGGGCGATTCGGCCCATCCGGTCGACGCGTCCACCCCCGACGGAATGTCGATCGAGGCCAACGGCCGCCCCGACGCTTCCGCCATCTCGATCGCGGCCCCCACCGCGCCGCGCGGCGGGCCGCTCGCGCCGGTGCCCAGGAGCGCGTCCACCAGGAAGGCCGCGTTTCGGGCCGCCAGCACCGCCTCGCTGGCCGGGCCCCACGCTCGCGGATCGGGAAGAAACGTGATGGGAATCCGGGCGCGCGCGCAGGCGTCGCTGTTGGTCCGCGCGTCGGGCGAAAGGGCTCCCTCCTCGGCCGCGATGAGCACCCGGACCGTGAACCCCAGCCCCTTGAGATATCGCGCGGCGACCAGCCCGTCGCCGCCGTTGTTCCCGCGCCCGCAGAGGATCAGGGCGCTTCCCCCGGCGGCTCGTGCCTTCGCGGCCGGCTTCCGGGCAGCGGCCCTGCCACGGGGGGCGCCGCGAGCAACGGCAAGCGCATCGGCTCCGGCGGCGGCGAAGAGCACCCCGTCGGCTCGCCACCAGGCCGCGATCCGCTTGGCCGACTCGCGGCCCGCCCGCTCCATCAACGCGAGCGCGGGCACCCCGCGCTGCTGGATGGTCGCCCGATCGAGCGTGGCCATCTGCTCGGCGGTCAGGGCGCGGGATTCGAGGGGCGGGAGGCGCATCAGTCTTCCACGAGGACGACGGCGACGGCGTGAGTCGGCACGTGGGACAGGGAAACGTCCACCCGCCGCGAGCCGGCCAGGACGCGAGCGGCGCCGGTCAGGACGAGGGCGGGCCGGGGCGACTCGCCGCGAGTCACCTCGACCTCGCGCCAGACGGAGGCCTTCCCCACCTTGAGCGCCTTGGCGAATGCCTCTTTCGCGGCGAAGCGGACCGCGAACGACTCGGCCTCGCGCGCCTTGCCGCGGCAGTATTCGATCTCAGCGGGGGTAAAGACCTTGGTCAGGAACTGCTCTCCCCAGCGCTCGATAGCGCGGCGGATGCGCTCCACCTCGACGATGTCGACGCCGACCGAGACCATGCGGCGACTAATCGGCCCCGTTCAGCCGGTCCACGATCTCGACCAGCTCGTAGATGTCGTTCACCTCGTAGTCGGCGCCCGAATCCTTGGTCCCGAACGTGTCGCCGTAGCGCGCGAACGCGGTGCGGATCCCCGCCTTCTTCGCCCCGACCATGTCCCGCTCCGGCCAGTCTCCGATATGGATCGCCTGCTCGGGCCCGATACCTAGAATTTCGAGGGCGCGCCGGAAGGGCTTCGGGGAGGGCTTCCGCTCCCCGGTATCCTCGAAGGCGATCACCGGGTCAAAGATGTGCTGAAGCTGGAGATGCGCCAGGCGCAGCCAGGCCTGGAATCGCGGTGCGTCCGAGACGACCGCCAGGCGAAGCCCGCGCTTGGCCAATTCCATGAGGGTCAGATTGACGTGCGGGTAGAGGACCAGATACGAGTCCCGGGCGCGCCGGTAGGCCACGATTGCGCTGGTCAGGATCTTGTAGTCGATCCGGTCCAGCTCTTCCTTCAGGAATAGATCGAATACCTGCTGGTACTCGATTCCTTCCCGGTCGTAGACCTTGTAGATCTTCTCCGAGATCTCGGTCCGGCTGAGCTTCAACCCCGCGTCGATCATGCCGTCCACGGCCGCGTCGATTGCCGCGTGCTTCATCTTCATGAAGTCGGTGAGGGTGTTATCGAGGTCGAAGATGATGGCCTGGATCATTGTCGAATTCCCTGAAACACGGAACGCCGACGCGGGCTCCCCATGGGTCGCACTCACATCGGCGCTCGGGCCGTCCGGACGCGCCCAGAAGGCGCGGCCGGTGAAAAGGCGCGTAGCGTTACTTGGTGGATGGACCGACCGTGCGACCTAGGCTGATCTCACCATTGTCGATGCGAACGTTGAAGCCACAGGTGGGATTGGTGCAGACCCAAGCCTTGTACGTAATCGGCGCCCCATCCCGGCCGTAATCCGAGAGCGGTATCAAGACTCCCGTCGTACATTTACGGCACTCGGGGAAATTCGCTTCCATCTCCCGCATTCCTCCCCTCCACACACACATGGACCACGACGGCGCTCTGGCGGGGGGGCCGATACACCGTCGCGCTAACGATCCTCGTCGCCGATAAAGGGGCTGTCAAGGACAAATCACGATTTTCCAACAGCATGTGGGTTAACATGCCCGCTTCCCAGTCTCGGAGGAACTCGCCTTGGAGTCGAACCCGGCCGGCCGCCTGAGCATGGATACTGGAGTGCAATTGAAGCGCTTGCAGTCATTTCTGACGCTGCCGCGGGAGACGATCCCGGGGCTCACGGCGCGCGACGCCGGTACCCTGCTCCGCGCGACGGCCTCTCGCCTAGGGCTGGAATTTGTTGAAAACAAAGGAGTAGCGCCGACATTTCTCCTGCTTCCGCAGGCCGGCGCGGTCCCGATCGTCACCGTGTTCGGGACGTGGCATGGCGAGCCTTCACCCACGCCGGCGGCGGCCGTGGATGGGGCCGAGCGTCTGGCTCTGGGAGCGATACTGGCGGCCGTGGAGACCACGGCGACCGCGGGCGCTTTGGGGCCGCCAGGGCAGCCGCGCGTGGCGCTGGTAGTCGCTCCGTCGGCGGGCGCGGGGTCGCAAGGGCTGGAGCAGCTTCTCACGGCGCATCGCGAGCAGCTTCGTGGGGACGCGGCGTACTGGATCCGCATCGCGCCCGAAGCCGCACCGCGGCGACGGGTTTTTCTGGGAGCGCGCGGCAAGCTGGTGATCGCGTTGCGCGGCGGAGACGCCAACCCCTACCGGGTCCGGGATCAGCTCGTCGCGGAGTTGGCCGAGCAGGCTTACGGCCCTCGTCCCCTGGACTTCGAGCTGATGCGCAAATTGGCGCAGAGCCCTGATGCGGTCGCTTTCCTGCGCGAGGTTTCTCCAGCGGCGGGACCGGCCGACGAGTCGGGTCCCGGCGCTGAAGAAGAGATCCGCCGCGCCCTCTTTCTGCCGCGTGGGGACATCGTGGTCCCGCCTGCCGTTCACCCGGAGCGGCCTCGCGCCTGGCTCAGCTTCGAGATCGCCGAAGCGATGGAGCCGGACGTGATCGCGAAGCGGGTAGAAGCGTTATCGGGGGGCGGCCAAACCGAGCTGGTGGAGCGCTTCCCGTGGGATCGCGCCAACATTCACCATCCGGCCACTCACGTACTGATCGAGATGGCCAAGGCGACGTCCGACGGGCCCGAGATCTGGCCTTCGGCGCCTTGGGCCAGCCCGTCCGGGCTCTTCTCGCGAGCGCTCGGGGTCGGACTATTCGAGTGGGGAGTTCCGCTTCCTCGAGGCACCGCGTTCCGGATTCCCAAGCCGGCCGAGTTCGAAGCGATATCGATGGAAGTCGCGGATCTTCTGGTGCGCGCCGGGGGCACGGCCGGCACTTCCTGACGCAGAGGCCGTACTACCCCGTACGCGCGCTGTACGCTTTCAGTCAAATGCATGTCAAACTGGGGGCCGCATGTTTTTTTAGCACCGCGATACTTTGCTTGCCCGCGCCACGTTGCGATGCCTCACCGCGACACCCTGCATGTGGCACGCACCGTGCGTGCGCGACCACTATGAAGAGGAGGCGATTGCCTCCAGGGGATTGACGGGGGGGGCTCATGTTTCGAAAATTCCGCCTCGTCGCCGCCTGCCTCTTCCTCGCCGTTCTCTTCGGAGCGTAACCCGCATTCCGCTCCGTAGGATGGGCGAGCAGGAAAACGATTTGTGACGTCGCGCGTCGGCAAATTCGGTTATTTGCCCTGACCCCCCACGTGGCGCGCGACGGACAACCCCCGTGCGCATCAAGCGCACGGGGGTCTTTTTATGCGCCGCCGGCCTTCCGCGGCCGGCCGCTTCCCATCGCCCACACCCTGCCGGCCCGGAGTTGCGCCAGCGGGTAGAACGTCCCGCGCCAGACCACGCCGCCGCGCGCCAGAATCGCGACCATGGACGCGAGGATCGAGTAGCCGAAGAGGAGTGCGCCCACCGGCATGAAGACCGCGTGCCCCACGCTTGTTCGGGCGGACCGCGCGGTCACCGAATAGACCAGCACGACCCCCGACCAGGCCAGGATGGCGGCGGCATGCGTCCATGGATCGGATGCCAGGAGGCCGACCGCGGGCAGAAGCGAAACGGTCGTCAGAAGTGCCACCGAGACGACCGCGCGAACCGCGTCGTATCCGATCGCGGGGAACGCGTTCTTCTCGACGCCGCGGATCAGGCCGCCCAATCCCTCCTGCCAGCGCGCCCGCACCAGCCCGTCGTGCCCCGCCAGCATCGACTTGCCTCCGCTTTGCTTCATGATCAACCCCAGCCCCATGTCGTCGAGCAGCTCCATCCGGAGCCGCACGTGCCCGCCTGAGCGGACGTAGGCCTCCCGCCGCACCAGGTTGAAGGCCCCGATTCCGATGTGAGCGCCGGAGCGGGGATTCGGCGCGTCCCAGGGGCGCTGGCTCACGTTGAAGATGGAGACGAAGTAGGAGACGAAGATGGCCTCTCCCAGGCCATGCACCTCGAAATCGGCCGACACCGCCACGTGATCCGCGCCGTGCCGGGCCGCATAGGAGACCGCCCGCCGCACCGCGTCCGGCGAGAGTGAGACGTCGCCGTCGGTGAAGAGGAGCCATTCGCCGCTCGCCGCGGCCGCGCCCAGCGCCAGCGCATGGCATTTTCCCAGCCATCCTTCGGGTAGCTCCGTGACGTGGAGCACGGTCAGCCGCGCGTCTTCCGCCGCGATCCCATCGAGGATCGCTCCCGTGGAATCCTCCGAGCGGTCGTCCACCGCGATCACCTCGAGGCGTGGGATGTCCTGCGCGAGGAGGGAGCGGGCGGCGCGGCCGATGCGCGCCGCCTCGTTCCGCGCGGCCGAGACGATGGTGACCGGCGGGAGCTCCGCATCGGGGAGGGGCTCGACCGAGGTGAGCCCGCCGATGCGGCGGCTTCCGGAGTAGAAGGCGAGACCCGCCGCGAGCCAGGCGATCGCCGACGCGCCCGTTGCGACGAGGAGCGCGGATTGACACCAGGGGGGCAGGGACATAGGCTGCGAGGATGCGGGTCGCGCGTGGCGCGCTTCAAGTCGAGACCGTGACGAGCAAGGTCCTCGAGTCCAATCTTCCTGGCGATCCGCACGTCCGCGATCTCCACGTCTACACGCCGCCCGGCTACGAGAGCGGCTCGGAGCGCTACCCCGTCATCTGGTGCCTGGCCGGCTTCACCGGCCGCGGCCGCTCCATGCTGAACGACGGCGCCTGGACCCCCGCGCTGAACGAGCGGATGGACGCGCTCATCGCGTCCGGCCGCTCCCGCCCCGCCATTCTCGCCCTCCCCGACTGCTTCACCCATCTGGGCGGCAGCCAGTACGTGAACTCGACGGGCCTGGGGCGCTACGAGGACTACGTGGTCGACGAGCTGGTCCCGCTGGTGGACAAGCGCTACCGGACGCTGCAGGAGCCCGGGCGCTGCGGGGTCATGGGGAAGTCGAGCGGCGGCTACGGAGCGATGGTGCTGGGCATGCGGCACCCCGACGTCTTCGGCGCCGTCGCCTGCCATAGCGGCGACATGGGCTTCGAACTCTGCTATCAGCGGGATTTCGCGCCAGCGGCGCGGCGAATCCGGAAAATGGGCGGGGTGGTCGCGTGGTTGAAGCAATTCCAGGCGCAGCCGCGAAAGCGCCAGGAGGACTTTCCGGCGCTCGACGTGATCGCGATGGCAGCGGCGTACTCTCCGAATCCCAAGAACCCGCCGGCCTACTGCGACCTTCCGTTCGACCTGGAGACGGGGGCGCGTCTGCCGGCCGTATGGGAGCGCTGGCTAGCGCACGACCCGCTCCACCTGGTGGATCATCATGCGGACGCCCTTCGTCGGATGCGCCTTCTCTTCTTCGACTGCGGCACCGATGACGAGTTTTTTTTGGATTTCGGGGCTCGGCATATGCGGAAAAAGCTCGAGGCGCTGGGGATCAAGCACGAGCACCAGGAATTCGACGACGGCCACATGAACATCCCCTATCGCTACGACGTCAGCCTGCCCCGGCTCGTGGCGGCGCTCGAGGGATAGGCTTTGCCGCTTTCGCCGGCGCAGGCGGCGCTGGTCCGGCTCTCGGCCGCGATCGCCGCCGGCGCGGGTGAAGAGATCGAGGCGCGGGGGCGCGAGGCCTTGGGCGCGGGGCTTTCGCCCGAGCGGCTCTACGAAGCGGTGCTCCAGAGCTACCTGTTCGTCGGGTTTCCGCGCGCGATCGAGGCGTTTTTCGCGGTGGCGCCGCTGCTCCGTGAAAGCGCCTTCGCGCCGCGGGCCGGGGTGGCAGATCCCGAGCGATGGCGGCGCGAGGGGGAGGACCTTTGCCGGCGCGTGTACGGACGCAACTACGAGAAACTGGTCAGCGTCATGCGCGATCTCTCGCCCGATCTCGCGGAATCGATGATCGT
>JANLXD010000323.1:0-3969 GCA_031364935.1 Candidatus Eiseniibacteriota bacterium | reverse complement strand
CCGCCAGGAACAGCTTCTCGAGCTGCGCCATGGTCTTTTTCCCGTCCACGTTCCCCACCACCGAAACGGCCATATTCCCGCCGACGAAAAATCGGGAGTAAAGGGCGAGGACGTCCGGGCGCCGCGCCTCGGAGAGCGCCTGCACGGTCCCGTGGGGCGGCCGGGCCAGCGGGCTCCCGCGGTAGAGCGTCGAGAGGAACGTGGAGTAGGTGGCCGGCATCGGGCTCTCCACGTCGTCCGCCGCCTTGGCCAGGAATGCGCTCCGAGCGCTCTCCACGGCCGTGTCCGGGAACGAAGGGGAGAGGACGATCTGGGAGAGAAGCTCCAGCGCGTCGTGCGCGTCCCCGCGGAGCGTCTGCAGCCCCACCTGGCCGTAGTCGGCGCTCGCCCCCGACTCCAGCGTCACCTTGTGCGCGAGGAGGTGGAGGGCCAGCTCGGCGGGCGGGAGCTTCTTGGTTCCGGCCGTGAGGGCGGTCATGAGGACCTGGCTCAACCCTGCCGTCCGGTCGTCTTCGTAGAGCGTCCCCATGCGGAGGGCGACCATGGCCGCCACGTCCTCGCTGGTGCGCTGCTCCTGGACCAGCAGGACCACCCCGTTCTTCAGCACCTTCCGCTCGACCGGGAGGCCCGCGTCGTAGATCGGGACACGTGGGCGCTGCGGCAGGTCGGGCGCGACCCGCTCGGTCTCCTGGGCCTGGGCGGGAGGCACGCCGGGGGCCAGGGCCAGGAGGGCGGCGAAAGCGGCACCCGCCAGCCCCCAAAGTCGTTTGCGGGCAAGGAGATTCGAGATAGGGCGCATTTTCCTGAGGATACCAGAGAGCCGGGGCGCCGTCAACGCGGCGGGCGTTCCGCATGCCCCGTGGTGGATGCAAACACCGCGTCCAGCAACATTTCGCCCATTAAGTTGGTCCGGCGCATTGCCGATCTTTAAGGGTGAGGCCGGGGGCCTCCTGAAAGGATGGCAAAATGGGACGCGGCCGGACGCCTGACGCGCGCTCACGCGCGAGCGTAGCGATTGTTCTGGGGGTGTCGCTGACTCTGCTCGGCGCCTTGCCTTCGAGCGCTCCGGCGGGCACCATGACGCAGCCTCCCCAATCCGCCTTCCACGAATTCAGCCTCATCTGTGCCGAGCTGGCCGACGCGCGCGAGCGCCTCGCCAGCGGCCGCATCGACGAGGAAGCATTCGCCGACACGCTGCTCGCGCTCTTCACGCGCGCCGACAGCCTGGCCCATCTCCTCGCCTCGGGCCCGCGCGGTAACCCGTCGTGGATCACGTTCCAGCGCTCGAATGCCTACCTGATCGATTCCTTGCGGGATAATTGGCTGGGGATGACGGCGCGGAACGGGGTTTCTTTCGTGGACGCGGATCTGGCGCTGAAGGCGGCCGTCGCGTGGCGGAGCAACGTCACGGAAGCCGCGCAGGCGCCCTAGGCCGGATAAATGGTGGAGCTGGCGGGGTTCGAACCCGCTACCTCTTGACTGCCAGTCAAGCGCTCTCCCAACTGAGCTACAGCCCCACGTCGCGACCAATCGAGATAACTTTGCGGCCCATTAGATTACCCTTGGTCCTGTGCCTCGTCAACGGCCAGACTGCGCGAGGTGCCGATGACTGATCCAAACTTCTCGCCCGGCGGCGGCCACGAACGGCCGTTGACCGGGCATCGCTATCACTTCTCCGGCGTCGGCGGCAGTGGCATGGCCCCGCTCGCCACGCTTGCGCTCTCCCTGGGCGCGACGGTGACCGGCTCGGACCGGAACTACGACCGCGGGGTCGCGCTCCACGTCTTCGAAGAGCTGCGCCGGGCCGGCGTCACCCTCCTCCCCCAGGACGGAACGGGCGTCGTGGAGAACCTCACCGCCTTCGTCCATTCCACCGCGATCGAAACCGGGAGCCCCGACTTCGCCCGGGCCGTCGCGCTCGACGTCCCGCGCGTCCGGCGCGGCTCGTTCCTGGCGCGGCTGGCCGCTTCGCGGCGCACCGTAGCCATCGCGGGCACCAGCGGCAAGTCGACGGTCACCGCCATGACCGCGCACATCTTCGTGACCGCCGGATACGATCCCTCGTTCCTGGGCGGCGGAGCGGCGGTCCAGCTTGCCGGCGCCTCTCCCCCCGGCAGCCTGCGCGTCGGCGGCGGCGAGTGGTTCGTCGTCGAGACCGACGAGAGCGACGGAAGCGTGGCCGAGTTCACTCCCGCGATCGCAGTGCTCACGAACCTGAGCCGCGACCACAAGGAGATCGACGAGACGGCCCGGAACTTCGCCTCCCTCCTGGCCGGCACGGCGGAGCGCGCGGTGATCCACGTGAGTGACCCCGTTCTCGAGCGCGTGCCCGTCCCGCCGAAGCTGGACGTGCTTCGCGTCGCCATGCCCGGACCGACCTGGGCGGAGCCGCAACTCCGCGCCGACCGGATCCGCCTGGACTCCGGCGCGGTGGAGTTCTACGCGGGCCCCGCCCGCGCGCGAGTCCCCTTCCCGGGCCTCCTCACCGTCGAGAACGCGCTGCTTGCGATCGGCGCCGCCGTCGCGGCCGGGATCCCGGTCGAATCCGCCGCCGCGGCTCTCAGCACTTTCGCCGGCGTGCGCCGCCGCCTCGAGAGGATCGGCACCGCCCACGGGATCGACGTCTACGACGACTTCGCGCACAACCCGGTCAAGATCCGCGCTTCGCTCCGCGCTCTCCGGCCGAAGGGAGCCCTGCGCGTCTATTACCAGCCCCACGGCTACGGACCCACGCGCTTCTTCGCCGCCGAGATGACCGACGCGTTCCGCGAGGGACTGAAGCCGGGCGACCGCCTCTTCCTGGCTCCGATCTACGACGCCGGCGGCACGGCCGACCGGTCGATCCGCTCGGAAGATCTCGTGCGCACCATGCGGGAGCAGGGCATCCCCGCCGAGACGGCTGCCTCGCGGGAGGACGCGTCGCGCGGCTTGGTCGAAGGAACCCGGTCCGGCGATCGGATCCTCGTCATGGGCGCGCGCGACGACACCCTTCCCGCTTTCGCCCGCTCGCTCTACGCCGCGCTAGTCACGCGCGACGAGTCGGCGGCCGCACAGCGCGAAAACTCCTAGGCCCGCGAGCCAGATCGAGCGCGCGTCCGGCTCTGGAAGCGCGACCGGATCCGGCGGCGGAGGCGGTGAGACGCCCCCCGCCTCCGAGAACGATCCCGTCCAGGCGCCGCACGTCACCGTGATCCCTCCGAACGTGAACGTGGGCAGGTCGAAGCCGATGGCCATCCGCGACCCCTCCACGGCCCGCTGAAACGCGGTGATCCGGACGAAATCGGGGATGTCGACCCACGCTCCCGGCGCCAGGTGCACCGCCGCGAGGGCCGACGCGAGCTGGGCTCCCGACGCGCCGGTGAGCGCGACGGCGTTGTCCGCGACGCCCGTGGCGGCGCCGCCGCCCCCGCCGTGCGAACCGCTTGCCGGCGAGGAGACCGCGTAGACGGAGTCGGTCATGTCCAGCACCGTGCGGCTCAGGGCTCCTTCCGCGCCGACGCCTCCGACTTTCCCCGCGCCGCCCGCCGCCACGTTTAGCTTGGACGCGTACCCCGTGATCCCATTCACGCCGGTGAGCACGGAGACGCCGGGCAGCGCGTCCGGGAAGGAGATCTCCTGGTCGGAGAGGTTCTGGACGCGCACCGTCAGCCCCACGAGCCCCGTCGGATCGAAGAGCAGCGGCGAGCCGAGCTGCGTCAGCGTGCTCCCCGACAGCGATTCTTGAAGCAACGGGTCGGCGATGGTGGTCGAGCCGTCGACGGCCGTGGCGCCGCCAACGACGGTGAGCGAGATGAGCCCGGCTCCCGCGGTGGCGGGCCCGAGCGTGAAGCAGACGACGAGAACGAAGAGGATAGATCGTGACACGGCGCGCCTCCGGTGTGGGTGGACGTCGGGTACCGGAGACCATTTGCGAGAGGCGTGCCGGAAGGGGCGGGCGGAATGGATTGGCCAGTTTGCGGCGCGCGGACG
>JANLXD010000319.1:0-2421 GCA_031364935.1 Candidatus Eiseniibacteriota bacterium | reverse complement strand
GCGGGCCTCGCGCGCTCCCGCTCGCGCCGCGGCGCGGCCGGCGGCGAGCGCGCGATAGAGCCCGGAGGCCCGGGCGCGCTCGTCGAGATCGAGGTACACGTTTCGGGAAGAGAGCGCGAGACCGTCCCGCTCCCGCACCGTCGGCGCCACCACGAGCCGGGCCGGCAGATCCAGGTCGCGCATCATCGCGCCTATCAGCGCGGCCTGCTGGGCGTCCTTCTGTCCCAGGACCAGCGTGTCGGGCTCCACGATCTGAAGAAGCTTCAGGACGACCGTCAGCACACCGGTGAAATGCCCCGGCCGCACCGATCCCTCCCACTTCGATCCGAGCGAGCCCGGAACGACGCGCGTGGTGGAGCCCGGCGGATAGAGGGAGTGCGCCATGGGTAGAAAGAGCCAGTCCACACCCGCCGCCCGGCAGAGGCGGACGTCCCGCTGTAGCGGGCGGGGGTAGCGGGCGAAGTCCTCGCGGGGGCCGAACTGGAGCGGATTGACGAAGATGCTCGCGACCACGCGGTCGTGCGCACGGCCGGCGCGGCGGAGCAGCGAGACGTGTCCCTCATGGAGCGCTCCCATGGTGGGGACGAAGCCGATGGTCTTGCCGCGGGCGCGGGCGCTGCGCGAGAGGGCGCGCATCGCGACCGCGCTCCTCACGATTCGCACGAAGTTTTTTCGGGGGCCTTGGCCGCCGGGCGAGGCGGGTCCGCGGGGCGCGGCGGGTCGGCCGGAGGCGCCGCGGCGTACGTCTCGTCGGGACTGGGATAGCGCCCGGCCCGAACGTCCTCGCCAAAGGAAGCCACCGCGCGGCGGATCGTCTCCCCCACCTCGGCGTAGCGTCGCACGAATTTGGCGGGCTTCCCGAACGAGAGGCCGATCAGGTCGTGCAGCACGAGCACCTGCCCGTCGCAGTCCACACCCGCGCCGATCCCAATGGTCGGGATGGTGAGCGCGCGGGTCATTTCGGCTCCCAGCTCGCGCGGAATCCCCTCGAGCACGATCGCGAAGACGCCGGCCCGCTCGAGAGCGAGCGCGTCTTCGAGCAACTCGTCGGCCGCCTCTTTCCCCCGACCCTGGACGCGGTAGCCGCCGAAGGCGTTCACCGACTGGGGGGTGAGCCCCAGGTGTCCGAGCACGGGGATGTCGGCGGAGAGAATCGCTTCCACCTGGGCGAGCACGCGCCGCCCTCCCTCCAGCTTCACGGCCTCGGCCCCGCGCTTCAGGAAGCGCGCGCTGTTCCGCACCGCGTCCTCGGGCCCAGCCTGGAAGGAGGCGAACGGGAGGTCCGCGACCACCAGAGCGCGCGGCCGGGCGCGGACCACCGCGCGCACGTGATGCATCATCTCGGACATGGTGACCGGGATGGTCGACTCGTACCCCAGCACCACCATGCCCAGCGAGTCCCCGACCAGGATCAGATCCACGCCCGCCTCGTCGGCGAGCCGCGCGGTCGGGTAGTCGTAGGCGGTCACGGAGACGATCCGGCCCCGCCCCTTCATCTCGCGGATCGTCCGCGCGGTGACCTTGGGGCGCTCCGGCGTGCTTGCCCGCGAATCGGTTCGCGGAGGGCCGGCGCTCATCGCGCTCCCTCCGCGCTTCCGCTGGGGCTCAGGTAGGCCACGCCATCGCGGTGGCTCTCGATCCGCGCCACCAGCTCTTCGAGGTCCGCGCGGCGGTCCACGAAGTTCATCTCGTTGGTGTTGACCACCAGGAGCGGCGCCTCGCGGTAGTGGAAGAAGAAGTAGTTGTACGCCTCGGCGAGGGTCGCCGTGTACTTGGGGTCCATCACGCGCTCGTAGTGGCGCCCCCGCTGCTGGATGCGGCTCCAGATGACGTCGGGGCTCGCCTGGAGGTACACGACCAGGCTGGGGGCCGGCAGATCCTGCTCCAAGACCGGCGCGATCTTGTCGTACAGCATCAGCTCGCGGTCGTTCAGGTTCAGGTTCGCGAAGATCCTGTCTTTCTGGAACATGTAGTCGCTCACCACGGCGTCGTGGAAGAGATCCGGCTGGCGCAATTCCCGCAGCTCCTGGTAGCGGCTCACCAGGAAGAACATCTGCGTGGAAAACGCGTGACGCCGCGGGTCCTTGTAGAAATCCTCGAGGAACGGGTTCGCCTCGGGCTCCTCCAGGAGCAGGCGCGCGTGCAGGCGCTCGGCCAGGAGACGCGCGAGGCTGGTCTTCCCGACCCCGATGACCCCTTCGATCGCGATGTAGCGCCCGGGAACGGGCTGGCTCTCGCCTGTCAGTACCAGAATCGCCCCAGCTTCCGGACGGGTGGGTTGGGGGGAAGCTTCTGGATCATCCGGCGCACTGTCTCGCCGGTCACCGGATGGCGGAAGTCCGCGTCCAGCTCTTGAAGCGGCAGGAGGACGAACGCCCGCCGGTGCGCTTCGGGATGCGGCACCACCAGGTCGGGCTCGTC
>JANLXD010000297.1:0-9369 GCA_031364935.1 Candidatus Eiseniibacteriota bacterium | reverse complement strand
ATGATCTTCTGGGCCAGGAGGTCGGTGTAATCGACCTCGGTCCCCTTCAAGGAGCCGTTGCTGTTGAACAGGTCGGGGCGAGTCCGCTCTAGGTCGGCCTAGGCCGCATCGATCTGACCGTTGAAGAGGGGAGTCCCGCCTTCCGTGCAACAGCCGCTGTTACCGCAGTCTGGCCGTGCCGGGAGAGAGCAGGTCGCATGCGCTTCATCCCAGGACGCGTTTTCGTCTGCCCCGAATTGGTTCGACTCGGGGTCGAGGACGTATCCGCGCGGGGTGGGAAGGAGCGCCAGCGCTTTATGCGCGACGGCTTGAAGGCGGGCACGTTCCGCTTTTGGAATGGGGCGGGACGGGACCTGTCTGTCGTTGGCGGAGCCGGCGGCAGAGGGGTCGAGAAGGCCCACGGCCACGGCTGCCGTGATCACGGCGGCGGCGACATATCGCTTCACGAGCGTCCCTCCATGATCCTTTCCAGCGCTTCCGCCATTGTCCCCGGCGGCGTGAGGAGGCTCACGACCACGAGATCGTCCCGGTCCAGCTCGTAGAAGTGGGCCGGGTGAACGTACACGTCCCGCTCTCGAAGAGCCCACTCGGCCAGCTCCTCGCCCTCTACCGGACCGCCACCCTCATGTCGCAAACGCAATACCGCGCTCAACCCGCCCTCACCATGATACGGAAGGATGGCCCCAGCGTGACGAGTCTCCGCGCGCGCGATCACCTCCAGATTCTCACCAACGCGGGCCTTCAACGCGACCTGATAGGGGCGGCGCAGCTCGAGCAGCTTTGGCAGCGCCCACTGGACAGGCGTTCCCACGGAAAGAAAGAGGTCGAGGATCCAGTCCAGTCCGGGCAGAAGCTCCGCCAGTTTCGCCTCGGGCCCGTCCGCCGCGATCCAGCCCAGCTTGAGCTGGGGGAGTCCGCACGGCTTCGAAATCCCGCCCAGGACGAACGTCGGCACCGAGCGGCCGCCCAGACGACTCGGGAGCTGCGCCCTGCCCGTCGGCCAGGCGATGTCTCCGAACACCTCATCCACGATGAGCGAGAGCCCCCGCTCGCGGCAGACCGACTCCACCAACGCGAATTCCTCGGTCGAAAGGAGCGAGCCGGTCGGATTGTTCGGCTCGACCAGCACCACCGCGCGCGTCCGCGGCGTGAGCGAGGCCTCGAGCGAATCGGGATCGAGGCGCCACGCGCCGTCGTAGACCAGCCGGTAGCCGTGGGTCCGCACGTCCTCCAGCCGCGCGATCGGCTCGAGGAGCGGGTAGGACGGGCGCGGGATGAGCACCTCGTCCCCCGGATCGCAGAGGAGCCGAAAGAGATGCGCATACGCTTCGCTCGTGCTCGCGGTGAGGAAGATACGGGCGGGATCGGGCGCGGCGCCCGCGCGCTCCCCGAGGTAGCGCGCGACTGCCTCCCGCGCGGCGGGGAGCCCGCGCGGATCGGGCTCGTAGCGAAGCGCGCGGGGATCGGCCAACGCAGCGAGCGCGTCGCGGCCCCCCGGAGAGAGCCCGGCCGCGGCGGGGTCGGTCATGGTGAGGTCGAGGACCGCATGGCCCGCCGGGCGCTCCGGACCTGGGGCACGCTTCGCCTCGAGCAGACGGGCCAGGCGGTTGGGCGCCAGCTCGCGCGGAACGCGCTCGGAGGTCAGCTCAGTCGTCCGCGCGCCGGTTGCGCGTGGCGGCCTTCCAGAGCAGGTTGACGGCGGTGAGCACCACCGAGCCGATGAGCGCGGGGCCAAATCCGTTGAAGTCGAAGCCCGGCACGATGAAGGCCACGACGACCAGGAGGAAGGCGTTGATCACGAACCAAAAGAGTCCCAGCGTGATCAGGATCAAGGGCAGGGAGAGGAGCGTGAGGATCGGTCCGAGGATCGCGTTCACCAGCCCCAGCACCAGGGCGGCCAGGATCGCCGAGCCCCACCCGGCCACGTGAAAGCCCGGGATGACATGGGCGAGAAGAAGGAACGTCGCGGCGATGATCAGGAAGTGCACGAGCATCTTGGCCATGACCGACCCTCCGGGTGGAACGCGGTACGGCGGCGACAGCCCATCGTAGCAAATTGCAGCAATTTTGTTGCCGCGCCGGGGACGCGGGTGTAGCGTGAGCCTTGCCATGCACTCCGTGGCACGGCGCGTTCGCCCGCGTCGGGACTGAAGATCGCACCGTTTCGAACGTCCGCCATCCTGCCGTACCAGGGGGTCGAGCTCCATTGCGTCACCAGGAGCGAGGCCCATGGACATCGAGTATTGGTTTCGATGCAACCAATGCGGGTACATGTACACCCCGCAGCAGGTCCAGGCATTGATCCAGTTGCACGTCTCCCGCTCGGGCGGCACGCTGCCCCCGGCGGATCCCGACGCGCTCCCGTCGAGGATTCCCTGCCGCAAGCGCGGCTGCGAAGGCTCGGTTCTCCGCACTACCTCCGTGTTCCGCGAGGGGCGTTAGACATCATCCCCGTCTGACGCCCCTCCGCGGGTTTCATAGGCGCGTCTCCCCGCGCGCGTACGCGAAAGCGGTTGTCCCCCTCGTAACGTCACCTCTATACTGTCCCGCTTACGTTTTCCGGGGGTGTTCGAACGCGCCATCTGGTTTCTCTTTCGAACCGGCTCGAGGACGTTCGGGAGCGCATGACGCGGGCTCTCGACCGCTCCGGACGCCCGCCGGGCGCGGCCCGGCTCCTGGCCGTGACCAAGGGGATTTCCGCGGACCTCGCCATGGAGGCCGTGGGGCTGGGCGTGACGGATCTGGGCGAGAGCCGGATCCAGGAAGCCGAGCCGAAGATCGGGATCGTCGGGGTTGGGCCGCGGTGGCACCTCGTCGGGCATCTCCAGACGAACAAGGCGAAGCGCGCGGTGGCACTCTTCGACGAGATCCACTCGATCGACTCGGAGCGTCTGGCCCAGGAAGTCGCCCGGCGCGCCGCCGAGCTGGGCCGCTCGCCGGTCGTCTACGTCGAGGTCAACACCTCGGGCGACGCCGCGAAGCACGGAATCCCGCCCGAGGGAGCGATGGAGCTGACCGAGCTGGTGGCTTCGCTGCCGCCGCTCCTGCCGGTGGGGTTCATGACGATCGGTCCGCTGACGGGCGGCGCCGAGGGGGCGCGGCAGGCGTTTCGCCGGCTGCGCGGGATCCGCGACGACGCGGCAGCGCGCGGGCTCTTGCCGGCGGACGGCGGGCTTTCGATGGGGATGTCCGACGACTTCGAGATCGCGATCGAAGAGGGCGCCACCATCGTTCGCGTCGGCTCGGCCCTCTTTGGTACTGGGGGTACTGGGGGCGCCGGGGGTCCGCGCGGCATGGACTCCGGCGCGGCGCCGGAGTAGCGCGATGCGGTTCCAGATCACGGTCACGCCCAAGAGCCGCGTGGACGAGATCGTAGTCTCGAGTACCGGGGCCCGCGCCGTCCGCGTCCGCGTGACCGCGGCGCCGGAGGACGGGCGCGCGAACCGGGCCGTGATCGAATTATTGAGCCACCGTCTCGGCATCCCGCGCAGCGCCCTGAGCGTCGCGGGGGGCGCCACGTCGCGGCGGAAGTGGATCGAAGTGGAAGGACTGGAGGAGGCGGAAGTATGGCGCAGGCTGGAAGCGCGACGGTGAACGCGGCGCCCTCCCGAGCGGGCGATCTGGTGCGCGCGATCGAGACGGCGCGCGCCGCGATCGCCGCGCGCACTTCGGTGCACCCCGAGGTCGCCATCATCCTGGGCACCGGCCTGGGGCGCTTCACCGCGGCCATGCGCGAGCCCGACGTCATCCCGTACGCCGAGATCCCGGGCTTCCCGACGACCACGGTGGAAGGGCATGCCGGCGAGCTGGTGCTCGGCACGCTGGGCGGAAAGCCCGCGGCGGTCCTGAACGGCCGCGTGCACTACTACGAGGGCTACTCGATGGCCGAGGTCGCCTTCCCCGTGCGCGTGGCCCGCGCGCTGGGCGCGCGGACGCTGATCGCGACCAACGCGGCGGGTGGCATGAACCCGCTCTACGCACCGGCGGACATCGTCGCGGTTGTCGACCATGTGAATCTCATGGGGGACAACCCGCTGGTCGGAAAAAACGAGGAAGCCCTCGGGCCCCGCTTTCCGGACATGTCCGAGCCGTATGACCGCGCGTGGCTCGCGCTCGCGAAGCAGGTCGCGCTTGAAGAGGGGATCCCGCTCCGCGAAGGCGTCTTGGCCGGCGTCGCGGGTCCCAACCTCGAGACGCGCGCCGAATACCGCTTCCTCCGCTGGGCGGGCGCGGACCTGGTCGCCATGTCGCTGATCCCGGAGGCGATCGCGGCGGTGCACGGCGGCATGCGCGTGCTCGCGTTCGCGGTGGTCACCGATCTCTGCCTGCCCGACGCCCTCGAGCCGGTGAACGTGCCCCAGGTTCTCGCGAATGCCGCGAAGGCCGAGCCGCTACTGACCCGCCTCGTGACGCGGATTCTCGAGCGCATGCCCGCCGCCGAGGGATGATGCCCGTGGCCACCGAGCGCTTCCGCCCTCTCTCGATCAAGCTCGACCCGCCGCAGTCGGAGGCGGTCGTCCTCGAGCTGTGGCGGGACATCCGCGCGTTCGAGGAAGGGCTGAAGCGGCGCGAGGGATCGCCCTCGTTCATCTTCTACGAGGGCCCGCCGACCGCGAACGGGCTCCCCGGCGTCCACCACGTGATCTCGCGCACGGTGAAGGACGTGGTCTGCCGCTATCAGTCGATGACCGGCCACTACGTGCCGCGCCGAGGCGGGTGGGACACGCACGGCCTCCCGGTCGAGATCGAGGTGGAGCGCGAGCTCAAGATCAGCGGCAAGGACCAGATCGAGAAGTTCGGGATCGCCGAGTTCAACGCCCGCTGCCGCGCGAGCGTCCTCCGCTACGAGAAGGAGTGGCGGCGGAACACCGAGCGGATCGGGTTCTGGCTGGACATGGACCACGCCTACGTCACCTTCCACAACGACTACATCGAGTCGGTGTGGGCGCTGCTCCGGAAAATCTGGGACCAGGGGCTCCTCTACCTGGGGCACAAGATTGTTCCCTACTGCCCGCGCTGCGGCACGCCGCTCTCGAGCCACGAAGTCGCGCAGGGCTTCAACGACGTGACCGAGCCGTCGGTCACGGTGAAGTTCGCGCTCAAGGACGAGACCGGCACGTTCATCCTCGCCTGGACCACCACGCCGTGGACCTTGCCCGGAAACGTGGCGCTCGCGGTGGGCGCCGACATCGACTACGCGCTGGTGCGGCAGACCGTGGGCGGGAAGGAAGAGCGCTACTACCTGGCCAAGGCGCGGCTCGATCAGCTGGTGGGCGAGTACGTGGTCGAGCGCGAGCTGAAAGGGCGGGAGCTGGTCGGACGGCGCTACCGCCCGCTCTTTCCGTTCATCAACCTGGCCGAGCTGACCGGGAAGGACGCCTACTACGTCGCCGAGGCCCCGTTCGTGACCACCGAGGACGGGACCGGCGTGGTGCACACGGCGGTCATGTACGGCGAGGACGACTACCTCCTGGGCCAGCGGCTCGACCTGCCGCAGCGCCACACCGTGGACCCGCAGGGACGCTTCCTGCCCGAGGTCACGCCCTGGGCCGGGCGCTTCGTGAAGGAGGCCGAGGCGGAGATTCGCGCGTGGCTGGCCGAGCACGGCGCGCTCTATAGCGAGGAGATGACGACTCACGCCTATCCCTTCTGCTGGCGCTGCGACTCGCCGCTCCTCTATTACGCGTGGAAGACCTGGTACATCGCGACCACGAAGATCCGCGACCGCCTGCTCGAAGCCCACCGCACGGTGCAGTGGCACCCGGCCGACATCGGCGCGAACCGCTTCGGGAACTGGCTCGAGAACAACGTGGACTGGGCGCTCTCGCGGAACCGCTTCTGGGGCACGCCGCTTCCAATCTGGCGCTGCGAGGCCTGCAAGGTCGAGCGCTGCGTGGGGAGCGTGGCCGAGCTGAAGGAGGGGAGCGGGCTCGAGGAGCCGCTCGACCTGCATCGCCCCTACGTCGACCGGATCACATTCAAGTGCTCCGCGTGCGGCGGCACGATGCGCCGCACCCCCGAGGTCATCGACGTCTGGTTCGACTCGGGGTCGATGCCCTTCGCGCAGTGGCACTACCCGTTCGAGAACCAGGACCAGTTCCAGCGCTCGTTCCCCGCCGATTTCATCTCCGAGGGGATGGACCAGACCCGCGGCTGGTTCTACGTGCTGATGGCGATCAGCGTGGCCGTCACGGGGAAGGCGCCCTACCGCCACGTGCTCCCGATCGAGATGATCCTGGACAAGCAGGGCAAGAAGATGAGCAAGTCGCGCGGGAACGCCGTGGATCCCGACTTCATCCTCGACGCCCGCGGCGCCGATGCGCTCCGCTTCTATCTGATCTCCACCAGTCAGCCCTGGCAGTCGACCCGCTTCGACGTGGAGGGCGTGACGGAGGTCACGAAGAAGCTTCTCGGAACCCTCAGGAACACGGCGCAGTTCTTCGTCCTGTACGCGAACATCGACGGGTACGACGCCTCGGCGAAGGAGCCGTCCGCCCCGTCGCTCCTGGACCAGTGGATCCTGTCGCGGCTCCACTCGACGATCGCCGCCTGCCGGGCGTCGCTCGACGGCTACGAGCTGACGCGCGGCGCCCGCGCCATCCAGGAGTTCGTGGTCGAGGAGCTGTCCAACTGGTACGTCCGCCGCTCGCGCCGGCGGTTCTGGAAATCGGGCGAGCCGGCGGACAAGCGCGCAGCCTACGAGACGCTCTTCACCTGCCTCGAGACCGTGTCGCGGCTGCTCGCGCCGTACACGCCGTTCATCGCGGAGGAGCTGCATCAGAACCTGGTTCGCCCGGCGCATCCGGACGCGCCGGCCAGCGTCCACTGGACCGACTATCCGGAAGTGAACGGCGCGCGGATCGACGAGGAGCTGGAGCGGGCCATGGGCCTGGCCGAGCGCGTGGTGGCGCTGGGACGGGCCGCGCGGAACGCGGCGTCGCTCCGCGTGCGCCAGCCGCTTCATCGCATCGCGGTGGCGGGGCTCTCGGAGGGAGAAAAAACGGCGCTCCTCACGCTCACGGAAATCATCCAAGAGGAGCTCAACGTGAAGGAGCTGGTCCTGGCGCGGGACCGGGCGGAATTCCTGAACGTGACGGTCAAACCCAACTTCCCGGTGCTCGGGAAGAAGGTGGGTCCCGCGATGAAAGAGCTGGCCGCGGCGATCGAGAAGGCGCCGCGCGATGCCGTTCCAACGGCGATCGCCTCCGGCGGGTGGGACGTGGAAGCCGGGGGGCAGCGCTTCCGGCTCACGGCTGAGGACGTGATCGTGCAGGAGTCGTCCAAGGCTCCCTGGTCGGCGCAGGCCGACGGCGCGCTCACGGTGGCGCTCGACACCACCCTCGACGATGCGCTCCGGGACGAGGGGTTGGTGCGGGAGCTGGCACACCGGGTGCAGGCGCTCCGGAAGAGCGCCGAATTCGAAGTGACGGATCGGATCCGGCTGTATGGAGAGCTGTCGCCGGGACTGAAGCGGGCGTTCGATCGCCACGCGGAGTCGTTCAAGGACGAGGTCCTCGCGGTGGAGCTGGTTTCCGCAGCGAGCGGGGGCGAAGCTGCCGAGAGCTGGACGTTCGACGGGGAACAGGCCCGTGTGGGCATCGAGCGTATAGGCAAAGGAGGATGACGTTGCTGACCAAGAAGGATCTCAAGCATTTCGAGGATAAGCTGCTCGAGGAGCGGAAGAAGCTCCTGGGCCAGCTGGGCTACCTGGAGCGGACGCTCAATCAGACCCAGCGCGACTCCGCGGGAGACCTGTCGGCCTACTCGTTCCACATGGCGGACATGGGGACCGACGCGATGGAGCGCGAGAAGACGTTTCTCTTCGCCTCGGCCGAAGGACGCCTGCTCATGAGCGTGGACGAGGCCCTGCGCCGGGTCTATCGCAACGAGTACGGGACGTGCCAGTCGTGCGGCAAGGAGATCGGCAAGGCGCGCCTGGAGGCGCTCCCGTTCGCGAGCCTCTGCGTCGAATGCCAGGCCCGCCAGGAAAAAGAGACGAACACGGCCCGCGGATGACGCGCCGCACCGCGGTGTTCCTCGGCTGCGCGGCCGTCGTGGTCGCGATGGACCAGGCGACGAAGCTGGTCGCCTCGGAGCGGCTGGGGCCCGGGGCGTCCGTTTCGGTTCTGGGGGATTTCATCCGCCTCACTTTGGTGCACAATACGGGCGCGGCGTTCGGGCTCTTCCCGGGAAGCCGCGTGCCGTTCATCGTCGTCTCGGTGCTCGCGATCGCCGTGGTGCTCCACCTCTTTTTTCGCGAGACCTACCGGAGCGTCATGAACCGGATCCTCTTGGGATGTATTCTGGGGGGCGCGGTTGGCAACCTGATCGACCGCGTCCGGTTGGGCTGGGTGGTCGATTTCATCGACATTGGATTCGGCACGGCCCGCTGGCCGGTCTTCAACGTCGCCGACAGCGCCGTCACCATCGGAGTCATTCTTCTTGCCTGGAATCTCGCGCGAGCCGGGCGCGTCGCCGCCCCTCACCCCGAAGATCCATCTCGTGCCGGCGTCGCGGGCGGGTGAGCGGCTCGACGTCTATCTGGCCGAAGTCGAGCACTCCCTTTCCCGATCCGCCGTGCGCCATCTGATCGACGCCGGGCACGTGCGCGTCAACGACGCCGCCGCCCGCCCCAGCCGCCGCGTGAAGCTGGGGGACCGTGTCGAAGTGACCCGCCCCCGGCGTCCGCCCTCCGTACTTACCCCCGAATCCATCCCCCTGGACGTGGTCTACGAGGACGAATCGCTCGCAGTGATCAACAAAGGGGCCGGAATGGTCGTTCATCCCGCTGTGGGACACCGAACCGGCACTCTGGTCCATGCGCTGTTGCACCGCTACCGCACCCTCGCGGCCGCGAACGGGGCGGAGCGCGCGGGGATCGTGCACCGTCTGGACAAGGGGACCTCCGGGCTCCTCCTGATCGCGAGGACCGACGAGGCGCACCGGGAGCTGGCGCGGCAGATCGAGGCACGCGAGGTGAAACGCGTCTACCGCGCCCTCGTCTGGGGCCATCCGAGGGACCGCGAAGGGAGAATCGAGGCCGCCCTGGCCCGCAGCAAGAGCGACCGGAAGAAGATCGCCGTCGTGACGCGCGGGGGGCGCTCCGCGGCGACCCGCTACCGCGTGGCCCGGCTCTTCCCCGACCTGGCCGAGCTGGTGCTGACGCTGGAGACGGGGCGCACGCACCAGATCCGCGTCCATCTGGCTCATCTGGGCCACCCCGTGTTCGGCGATCCGGACTACGGCGGCCGCCGCGGGCCGCTCCTCCGCCTGTCGCCGGCGCGTCGATCGCGCGTTGCGGTGCTCCTGGCCGAGATGGATCACCAGGCGCTCCACGCCGAGACGATCGCCTTCCGCCATCCGCGGACC
>JANLXD010000286.1:0-1858 GCA_031364935.1 Candidatus Eiseniibacteriota bacterium | reverse complement strand
GCACAATGGATTGGGGGGTCATGGACGATCCCGGCGCTGCTTGCCGCGTGCGTCCTCGTCAGCGCGCCGGGCCCGCGCGCCGCGGCCGGACCGCCGTCGCCTCGCGACGCCCCGTTCCAGCTGGCCCAGGCCGACACGACCACGGTGCCGGGGGACGACGAAGGGGACGAGGAGGACATCCCGGCGAACCTTCGCGATCCCAACCCGCCCGTCGGGTTCCCCGGACATAAGGACGAGGCGCCCGACACCACCGGCGCCGCGGCCGCCCGGCAGGACACGACCCGGACTTTCCTATCGACCCAGCCGGAGACCCTCCAATATGTGCAGCCGGGGAGCCCGCCCACTCAGGGGCCGGCGACCATGGGGGCCAAGCCGGGGCCGGCCCCGACTGTCAAGGTGCCGCCCAAGCCGAAGGGCGCGCTCTTCGGACTCGGCCCGACTGTCGTGATTCTCGGCCTCGCGGTCATCCACTTCCTGGTCCTTCGCACGGTGGGAGGCTGATGCGCCCCCGGTACCGCTCTCACGGCAGCCATCATCCCGACAGCCTCCGCGTCCGCTGGCACCCGCGCGACTTTCCGCTCAAGGCGCAGGCCGAAGTGGTCCTCCGCGCGTCGCTTCGCGAGCTGGGGCTGGAGAACGTGGTTCGAGACCTGCACGTGCACGTGGATCCCACGAATCGCGACGATCACGCGTACATTGAGTGGAACACGCACGACCACCGCGCGGCACGGCTGTCGTTCGCCGTCGGGAACTTCGTGACCCGCGCGCGGCGCCGCACGTGGGCGCGCACGTGGGGGAAGCGCCCCGGCCCTCCGCCCCTCATGACGCGCCAGTTCTCGGCGCGCAGCTTCGCGGAGGCCTGCCTCCACGAGCTTTGCCATCTGCGAGACGATCACCAGTCGGGCGTGGACCTGACAGGCGCGCCCGCCTCGGAGCGCGAGGCGTTGAACGAGCTGTGGAACGTGTGGATCGACGGGCGCCTGAACCGCCGCGGCCTTCCGGCCATGACGCGCGGAGAGCGCCGCCGGGTCTACGCGCGCACGCTGGAGGTCGCGCCGCGATACCGTGCCCGGGGTGAACGCGTGTTCCAGGCGCTCTGGAACGCGGATCATCTTGGTCCGCGCGAGCTGCGCGCGTACCTGGCCGAGCTGTCGGGTCCGCCCGTCGCCACGCGCCGCCGCGTGCCATCGTCCTCCGTTCGTCATGCCGCCTCATCCGCCCGGAGCCGCCGATCTCAATGAACGAGGGAACGCTGCCGCGGGCCGCGGGCCTCCAGAGCGAAGTGGAGCGCCTGCGGTTCCTGGTGCGCTCCTCGCGCGAGCTGGCGCTCTTGAAGCGGGACGCGCTGTCGCGGCAGGCCCGGGATCTCTTCCAGAGCGCGAGCGGCGGGGCCTTCACCGAGTTCTCCCTCTGGGTCCTCGATCCGCGCACGGAGCTTCTCTACCCCTGGACCCTCGGCAATACGCCGGTGGTGGGCCGCCGTCCGCGGCTCCAGCCCGGCCAGGGACTGGCGGGGCAGGCGTGCGCCGAGGAAGCGCCCCGCTTTCACGCCGAGCTGCCCGAGGCGCTTTACGGCCCGCTTGAATGGGGCGGGCGGCCGCGCGCCCAGCTTCGCGGCATCCTCACCGTCCCGCTGCGCTATGGAAACGAGCCCCTCGGTGTCGTGGTGCTGCGCCAGGGGGACGCGGAGGCGCCCTCGCCGGAGGAGATCGGGTTCTACGGCGAGTTGGGCGCTCAGCTCTCGATCGCCGTGGGGAACGCGCGCGTCTATGCCGACGCGATGCGGGAGAAGGTGCAGAACCAGCTTCTCTTGGAGCTGGGAACGCGGATCTCCGCCAGCCTCGACACCGAGAAGCTC
>JANLXD010000217.1:0-2906 GCA_031364935.1 Candidatus Eiseniibacteriota bacterium | reverse complement strand
CTGATCGGCGCGCGGGGTCGGCTGTGTCGCGCTGAAGAATCCCGTCGTGAGCTGCGCTGCCATGCCGAGCGGAGTATCGACGCGATAGATATCGGACGGGCCTGTGGATACCCCGTGGAGCTCCGTGTAGAGAACGCCTCCTCCAGGTGTCGGAGCCGGATCGAGTTGAGTGGCCTGGCTCCGTGTCCATCGGATGAATTGATTGTCCACGGCCATGTGGACCGTCATGGTCTTGAAATAGTGAGTCTCGCCATCCTGCGCCTCGATGGAGACGGTCACGTCGTACGTCCCGATCGAATCCGGTGGGGTCCATTTGGCGGTAGCGCTCGTGGAGTCGGAGAATGTTCCCGCCGCAGCACTCCAGTGGTACGTCAACCCGAGACCGTTGACATTCGTGACCTGCGCGGTGAGCAGGTTCTCCGCGCCGCGCGCGGCCGGCTCGAAATTGGAAGATATCCCCGTGATGACGGGGGTATAGCTGCCTTCGCCTTTGACGGGGTCCGATTTACCCCCACAGCCTGCGAGAGCCAGGAGGAGGCAGGCCCCCGCCCACAACCCACGATGAAGCCTCATGGAAGGGAAAAGCTCCTTTCTGGGGGACACGGCGGTAGTTCGGTAGGAACGGTATCAGTCGGGCCCGGGCCGCGTCAACCGGCCTGTCGGGCAAAATCGTCTGAATTAGCCCCAAAACTCCCGGGATTCACCTACAGATACTTCTCTTCCGCCTCCCGGAGCACCCGCATGAAGTCGGTCGGGGAGGAGCTCTGGCGCAGGGCGTTTCGGACCGACTCCTCCTTCAGAAGCCGGGAGACGTTCGCGAGCGCCTTCACGTGAGGGCCCCGCAGGCTCTCGGGCGAGACGAGCAGGATGAAGAGGGTGGCCGGCTCGCCGTCCATGGTGTCGAAGTCGATCCCGGCGGGCGACACGGCGCAGGCTCCGAGGAGATGGTCCAACAGGCGGGTCTTCCCGTGCGGGATCGCGACGCCGTTTCCGATCCCGGTCGACATCATCGACTCGCGCTGGAGGACCTTGCTCAGGATCTCGCCGCGCGTGTTCACGCCGTGCGCCGACTCGAGGAGCTGGACCAGCTCCTTGATCGAGGACTCCTTGTCGCGGGCTTGAAGCGAGAGACTTACAGACTGCTCATTCAACAGCTCGGACAGGCGCATGGATTCCCCGGGTCAAAATCGAGTCCGGCCACGCTACCGTTGGCCATCGAGAACCGTCAAGCGGAAACCGCCGCTTCCGCGCGCTCCTCGCGCACAAACTCCAAATCGTCGCCGCGCGTCAGCCGGACGTGGACCACGTCGCCCGGCAGGAACTCACCCTTGAGGAGCCGCTGCGCCAGCGGATTCTGTATGCGGTGCTCGATCAGCCGCCGGAGCGGCCGCGCCCCGTAGACGGGGTCGTACCCCTCGCGCGCGAGCAGATCCAGGACGCCGGTATCGGCCACCAGCGAGAGGTCGCGGCTCTTCAGCCGGCGCTCCACCTTCCGGAGCTCCAGCGCCACGATCTCGCGCAGCGCCTCCTGCGAGAGCGGCTCGAAGACCAGGATCTCGTCGATCCGGTTCAACAGCTCCGGGCGGAAGTGCCCGCGGAGCGCCTCCAACAACCGGGACCGCATCACGTCGCCGGTCGAACCCAATTCCAAGATCAGGTCGCTCCCGATGTTCGACGTCATGATGATCAGCGTGTTCTTGAAATCCACCGTGCGCCCCTGACCGTCGGTGAGGCGCCCGTCTTCCAGCATCTGCAAGAGCACGTGCGCGACGTCGGGGTGGGCCTTCTCGATCTCGTCGAAGAGGACGACCGAATACGGCCGCCGCCGCACGGCTTCCGTGAGCTGGCCCCCCTCCTCGTAGCCCACGTAGCCCGGGGGCGATCCGATGAGGCGCGACACCGCGTGCTTCTCCATGTACTCGGACATGTCGATCCGGATCATCGACTTCTCGTCGTCGAAGAGGAATTCGGCCAGCGCGCGCGCCAGCTCGGTCTTCCCCACTCCCGTCGGGCCCAGGAACAGGAACGAGCCGAGCGGGCGGTTGGGGTCTTGGAGCCCGGCCTTGGCGCGGCGCACGGCGTCCGAGACGGCGCGAACGGCGGCCTCCTGCCCGATGACACGCTCGCGGAGGCGATCCTCCATGTGGAGCAGCTTGTCCACCTCGCTTTCCAAAAGCCGCTGCACCGGGATGCCGCTCCACCGCGCGACGACCTCGGCGATGTCCTCGGAGTCCACCTCCTCTTTCAGAATCTTCATGTCCTTCTGGATTTCGGCCAGCGCCTTGGTCTCCTCGTCAAGCTGCCGCTCGAGCTTGGGGATGTCGCCGTGGCGAATCCGGGCGACCTTCTCCAAGTCCCCTTCGCGCTCGGCGCGCTGCTGCTCGGTCCGGAGGTTTTCGATCCGCTCCTTGATCTCGTGGATCTTCCGGATGCGCGCGCGCTCCTTCTCCCAGTGCGCGCGGAGCCGCGCCAGCTCCTTGTCGATCTCGCTCGCCTCCTCCTCGATGGCGGCGCGGCGCGCCTTGGACACGTCGTCCTTCTCGCGCTTCAGGCCCAGGCGCTCGATCTCGAGCTGCCGCTTCCTCCGCTCCAGCGTATCGATCTCGGCGGGGAGGCTGTCGATCTCGATGCGGAGCCGGGAAGCGGCCTCGTCCACCAGATCGATCGCCTTGTCGGGAAGCTGCCGGTCGGCGATGTAGCGGTCGGACAGGACCGCGGCCGCGACCAGGGCCGAGTCCTGGATCTTCACCTTGTGGAAGGTCTCGTAGCGCTCGCGCAGCCCGCGCAGGATGGCGATGGTCTGCTCCACGGTCGGCTCGCCGACGAAGACGGGCTGGAAGCGCCGCTCCAGCGCCGCGTCCTTCTCGATCCGCTTCCGGTACTCGTCCAGCGTGGTCGCGCCAATG
>JANLXD010000212.1:0-1576 GCA_031364935.1 Candidatus Eiseniibacteriota bacterium | reverse complement strand
CGGGCGGCGGCGGCGGGCGTGGCCGACGGCGCTTCGTGGCGCGCAGGCCAGTCGGTACCGGGTCGCGTTCGAGAAGGTCGGCATCGCCCGCTTCACGTCGCACCTCGACCTGGTGCGCATCTTCGACCGCGCGATCCGGGTCGCGAAGATCCCGATCGCGTTCTCGCAGGGTTTCAATCGCCACGCCAAGATCGCGTACGGACCTCCGCTGTCCCTGGGATCGACCAGCCGAGCGGAGTACTTCGATCTGGAGCTGGCGCAGCCCTGCTCCTGGCCCACGATCGCGGCGATGAACGACATCCTGCCCGAGGGGATCACCATTCTCGACGGGCGGCCGTTCGTAAAGTCGCTGGAATCGCTCATGGCGTCCATCGCGCGCGCGGACTACCGGGTGGCGCTGACCGGCTACCTGATGGACCGGCTGGCGCGCGGCGAGGACGTGCACCGGGTGCGCCACGAGCTGGAGCAGAGCGTGGCGGCGTTCCGCGACGCGGCCGACTGGCCCGTCACCAAGCCGAGCCACGGACAGAAGGGTCGCACCGTGAACGCGCGCCCCGGCGTCTCCGACCTGGGTCTCCTTGTGGACGGGGAGACGCTCGGCGTGCGCCTGTCGTCGCGGCTCCAGGCCCCCGGATATCTGCGCCCCGATCTGCTCTTCAAGAGCCTGCTGCCTTCTTTCGAATTCGATCCGCGCCTCCTCCTCGTCTCACGCGAGGCGATGTGGGTGGAGCGCGGCACCTCGCTTCTCACGCCCTTGGAGGCGCTCGAGGAGTCGGCGTTCTGGCGGCCGGTCCCGGCGGGCGACGCGCCCGCGGCGGCCCCGGACCCACCATTGGAGTCGAATGCGTCGCGAGATCATCATTAACGCGAGCAAAAGCGAAACCCGAATTGCGCTGCTCGAGGACAAACAGCTAGTCGAAGTGATGGTGGAGCGGCCCGAGGCCGTCCGCCGCGTCGGGGACATCTACAAGGGGCGCGTCAACGCCGTGCTCCCGGGCATGCAGGCCGCGTTCGTCGACCTGGGCCTGGAGAAGAGCGCGTTTTTGCACGCGTCGGATTTGACTCCCGACACGGAGCTGGACGATCTCTTCGAAGAGGAAGAGGACGGCGACGAGCCGCATCAGCGCGGCGGGGGCGGAGGCGGGCGCGGCGGCCGAGGCCGGCGCGACGAGCCGGTGCCTCGCATCGAAGAGGCGCTGAAGAAGGGGCAGGACCTCCTCGTCCAGATCACCAAGGAGCCGATCGGGACGAAGGGGCCCCGGGTCACGACCCAGGTCTCCCTTCCCGGGCGCTTCCTGGTGCTGATGCCCGGGCACGAGCACATCGGCGTGTCGCGGAAGATCGAAGACCGCGCCGAGCGGGCGCGGCTCAAGTCGCTGATCCGCGAGATCCGTCCCAAGGACGCCGGCGTCATCGTGCGCACCGTGGGGGCCGAGCAGGGGAAGAAGGAGTTCCAGAGCGACATCAAATATCTGGAGCAGCTCTGGGCCAAGATCGAGAAGCAGTCGCAGCGGGTGAAGGCGCCCGCGCTCCTCCATCAGGAGATGGAGTTCACCACCGGGCTGATCCGCGACAT
>JANLXD010000373.1:0-2259 GCA_031364935.1 Candidatus Eiseniibacteriota bacterium | reverse complement strand
CAGCTTGGTAAGCGAGAAACGGAGCTTCAACTCTTCCAGGGCAGGCTCGATCGGCGCGGACGAAAAGAGCTTCTGCTCGAGCGCCGGGAGCGCGGGGTCGCGGTACTCCTTGAGGCGGGTCGCGGCGGGAACGGCCCGCTCGACCGGACCGCGCACGAGGTGGCGTGCGATCGGAAGGAGTCCTCACACATCTTCGGTACACCGCATAGGACCAGAGGACCGTTGTCTCTATTGTCGCAATCAGTTCCCCAGCAGCGAATCCTTAAGGAGGCCTGCATGAAGTGCGTCATCCGGCATGTCATCATCGCCGCACTGCTCTCGCTGGCGTTTGCGGTGCCCGCGAGCGCGCAGTACATGTACCTGGACACGAACGGAGACGGCGTCAACACCGCTGCCGACCGGCTCTTGGCGCTCGGCACCGCCACCACCGTCAATGTCTGGGTGAACACGAACCACAACCGGGACGGCTCGCTCGCGATCTGCGACACGGGCGACGGCGACCTGGGCACCTGGAACTCCTATGCCGTGAATCTCCAGGCCTCGGGCGGACTGGTCTCGTTCGGCACGCCCGTGAACCAGCAACCGGGCATGACGATCGCGTCGACTCCATTCGGCGCGAACAGCACCGAGATGAAGTACGGGCAGGCGACGGGTACGCCGGGACCGGGCGGACTTCAGCTCATGTTCACCATCCCGGTCACGGTCACCTCAGGAAGCCCCAGACTCGACTTCATTGCCTACGGGCTCCTCGGACCGGATCCGACCTCCTACGGAACCCCGTGCTCCGGCAGGGACTTCGACAATACCTACAAGATGGGCTCCGACTGGTTCGACAACGACGGCGCGGGCCCCCCGATCGGTGGAAACGCAAACCCGGTGATTACGTTCCCGGCCAGCGTGACCGGCCCGGAAGGCTCGTTGATGTCCATCACGGCCAGCGCCATTGATCCGGACGCGGGCCAGCTCGTCACGCTGACCCAGACCCACACCGCGACGTTCCTCACCGGCCCAGCTTCGGCCGGCCCGTCGGCGAATCCCAGCATCACGCTTTCCGGCACGCCGAGCTTCACGCAGGCCGGGACCTACACGATCACTTGGACGGCCACCGATAATGGCACCCCGACGGCGGGCTCCACCACCGGGACCACGAACATCACTGTTACCAACGTCGATCGCGCGCCGGTCGTGACGGCTCCGGCGACCGCGTCCGGCACGGAAGGCACCCTCATCACCTTCACGGTGAGCGCGGCCGATCCGGACGGGGAGAACATTCTGGGCCTGAGCGCCGCGCCGCTCCCCACGAACGCCACGTTCACGAAGAACGCCACCAACACCTCCGGCACGTTCAGCTGGACGCCCGCGTCCGGTCAGGCAGGCACGTACAATGTGACGTTCACGGCTACCAACTCGCTCACGGGCTCGGCGACGACGACGATCACGGTGGCCGCTGGCGACCGCGCTCCGGTGGTTACGGCCCCGGCCGGAGTTTCGGGGGCGGAGGGCTCGCTCCTGACGTTCACCGTCTCGGTGGCTGATCCGGACGGCCAGGCGATCACCAATCTCACGGCCACCGGCTCGGCCATCACGGCCGGCGCCGTCTTCACGAAAAACGCCGCCAACACGTCGGGCACGCTGAGCTGGACGCCGGGCTTCACGCAGGCGGGCAGCTACAGCGTGACCTTCACGGCGACGAACGCGCTTTCCGGCTCGGCGACCACTTCGATCACGATCTCGGATACCGACCGTGCTCCGGTGGTCACGGCCCCGGCGACGGCTTCCGGCGCCGAGAACACGCTGATCACGTTCACGGTCACCGCGGCGGACCCGGACGGCCAGGCGATCAACTCGCTGACCGGCGCTCCGCTTCCCGCCGGCGCCACCTTCACGGCGAACGCCACGAACACCTCCGGGACGTTCAGCTGGACGCCGAGCTTCACGCAGGCGGGCAGCTACAGCGTGACGTTCACGGCGTCGAACGGGCTCTCGGGCACGGCAACGACGAACATCACGGTCACCAACTCCGACCGCGCTCCGGTGGTCACGGCCCCGGCGACGGCGAGTGGCACCACCGGCTCGCTCCTCACCTTCACGGTGACGGCTTCGGATCCGGACGGCCAGGCGATCACCAGCCTCACGGCGACCGGCTTGCCGGCGGGTGCGACGTTCACGGCGAACGCGTCCAATACGTCGGGCACGTTCAGCTGGACGCCGACCGCGACGCAGACGGGCAGCTTCAGCGTGACGTTCACGGCGACGAAC
>JANLXD010000181.1:0-3074 GCA_031364935.1 Candidatus Eiseniibacteriota bacterium | reverse complement strand
GCGCGTGTCGGTGGTGAGCGGGCTCAGGACGCGCGCGTTTCCGGAAAACTCCACGACCCCGATGGCCGACCCCTCGAGCGCCGAGAAGAGCGAGACCAGCTCGCGCTTCGCGGCGCGGAGCCGGTCAGGACGCACGTCGCGTGCCTCCATGCTGTGGGAGAGATCGAGCGCGACGACCAGGTCCACGCCGCGCGAGGTCGTGGTGACCAGCCGGAAGCCCGCCTGCGGCCGAGCCATCCCCGCGATCGCAAGGGCCGCTGCGGCGAGGATCAGCGCGTAGTATGCCCAGCGAAGCGCCGCCCCCGGCGCGCCGGAGCGGGCGCGCAGCACGGCCGGATCCCCCAGCGAGCGCTCGACCGCGGCGCGGCGGCGCTCCGCCATCCAGCAGACGCCGAGCAGCACCGGCATCAGCCAGAAGAGCGCGAGGAATTCCGGATTGGCCCACCGCATCGGCATCTCCTAGGGATAGCGCCGGAGCCAGGTCGCGCCCAGGACCAGGTCCAACGCCAGGAGGAACAGCCCCACGCCCAGGACCCGCGGCCCCATCTCCGCCCATCGTGTGTACGAACGCATCTCGACTCGCGAGGGTTCCAGGGCGTCGATCTCATGATAGACGCGGACCAGAAGCTCCGCGCTGGTCGCGCGGAAGTAGCGTCCGCGCGTGATCTCGGCGACTGATTTCAGGCTGGTCTCGTCCACGTCGGAGCGCACCCACACGTAGTGCCGCCCCAGCACCGGATCGTCCACCGGGAAGGGCGCCTGCCCCTGCGTGCCCGCCCCCACCGTGTAGATGCGGACGCCCACCGCCGCGGCCAGGCGCGCCGCGGTGACGGGATCCACCGACCCCGCGTTGCTGATCCCGTCGGTGAGCAGGATCAGCACGCGGCTCTTCCCCTTCGTCTGTCGGAGCCGCTCCGCGCCGAGCGCGATGGCCGAGCCCACGGCGGTGCCGTCCGGCAGCATGCCGAAGTCGAGGCCGTCGATCAGCGACGTGAGGCCGTCGTAGTCCAGGGTCACCGGCGAGATCAGCTCGGCGCGTCCCGCGAAGGCGATGAGGCCGATCCGGTCGTGCGAGCGCCCTCTTACGAATCGCTTCGCCACTTCCTTCGCGACGAAGAGTCGGTTCTGCGGCCGGAAATCCTCGCATCGCATCGACCCCGAGACGTCGATGGCGAGCAGGATGTCGATCCCCTCGCTCACCACCTCGCGCACCTCCCGCCCCGCCTGCGGCCGCGCCGCGGCGATCAGAAAGAGCGCCGTGGCCAGCGGCAACAGCACGCGCGCCGCGCCCGCCGCACGCGCTCGCGCGCCGCGCGCCGCGGGAAGAATCGCGAGGCTGGGCACGGGAAGCTCCGGATCGCGGAGCCGCGCGCGGCGATGCGCGAAGAGCCACGCCAGCGCGGCGGGGACCAAAAGAAGAAGAAGGAGCGGCTGCTCGAAGCGCACGTCAGGCTCTGCCCGCGGCGGTAGATTCGGGCCCCGGCGCGCGCGCCGGAAGCCGCTCGGGCAGGCGTTCCGCCAGCTCGAGCACGTCGAGCGCCTCCTCCCATCCGCCGCCGCGGCGCGCGAACTTGGCCAGGTCCGACCGCGAAAGCGTGCGGCGAAGCGCGTCAATGCCGTCCCGCGGCACGCCGCCGCGCGCCTCGAGATCGCGCACCATCTCCATCGTGGTGCGGTCGCGTGTCGTGATCCCGGTCACGGCGGCTGCGTAGTCGCGTACCGCGAGCGAGAGCCCGTCGTAGAACTCGTCGCGCGGGAGCGGCTCGCCGCGATCGCGCAGCTCCGCGACCCTGCGGTGGAGCGCTGCCTCGGGCGGCTCGGAAGGGACGGCCGGGAGCACGGGCGGGCGGCGCTTACGGCGCACCGCGCGGATCACCAGCGCGATCAGAGCCGCGACGAGAAGCGCGAGGAGGCCGGCCACGACGTAGTCGACGCGCCGCAGCTCGGGCACGATCGGACCGCGGTCGGGCAGCACGGAATCGGTGGCGGCCGGAGTCAAGGAATCGACGGCGAGCGTGTCCGCGGGAAAAAGGAACGTGTCCCGCGCCGCGCCCATCGAGACCGGGAGCCGGACGGCCGGGAGGGCGATCCGCCCGAGCGTGAAGCCGCGGATCCGATACGGCCAGGTCCAGACGGTGCGCCCCTCGCGGCGCTCGGGCTCCCCTTCGCGGGGCGGACGCACGTCGAGGTCGGGAGTCGTGGGACTGCGGAGGAGCTTCCCGGGACGCACCCTCGCGGGAAGATCGGCGGTGAGGGTCCACACCACCGGGTCGCCCAGTGTGACTCGGCGCGGCGTGACGCTGCTCTTGAGGATGACCCTCTTACCGGCGCGGATCTCCTCGCGCTCCACCGTGGCGCCGGAGCGCTCGTCGGCCGGTTTGGCGCAGCCCGCCAGGCCGACGGCGATGGCGGCCAGAAGGCACAGCCACGACGCCGCGCGCATCGGAGCCGGCCCGGGGCTCAACCGCCCCGGTGCGTGCGCCGCTCGAAATGCCGGATCAGGGGCGGCGCCACCGGCGCGCCCACCTCGAGCGCGATGCGCCCGGCGCGGGCGCGTATGAAGGTATCGGTCAGCGTCCGAGCACGCCTGGCTTTCGCGGCACGCCACTCCGCGCGGCTCCGCTTGGAGCCGAGGTCGGCCCACCCCGCGCGCCCCGTCTCGAGGTCCCGCGCGCGCAGAAATCCGCTCGGCGGCAGATCGTGCTCGAGAGGGTCGGTCACCTCGACGACGACCACCTCGTGACGGCGCGAGAGATAGGAGAGGGGCCGGTCGAAATCGGACGCGATCCAGTCGGAGACGAGGACGACGATCGCGCGCCGGCGGAGCACGCGCCCCAGGAACGAGAGCGCGCCGGCCAGGTCCGTTCCCCGCCCCTTCGGCTCGTAGGCGAGCATCTCCCGGACGATCCGGAGCGTGCGCGCGCGGCTCTTTCCGGGCGGCAGGTAGAGTTCGACCTGATCGGTGAAGAGGAGAAGTCCAACCCGGTCCCGGTTCCGCGCCGCCGCCAGAGCGATCAGGGCTCCCGCTTCGGCCGCCACGTCGCGCTTGGTGCGCGCGCGGCTTCCGAAGGCGA
>JANLXD010000169.1:0-4655 GCA_031364935.1 Candidatus Eiseniibacteriota bacterium | reverse complement strand
GCTCCGTCACGCTCTACTTCGTAGTCCGCTCGAACGGGACCGTGAAGGAGAACGTGGTGATCCAGAAGACGGCCGGCTTCGGCGACTTCGACGAAAACGCCCGCGCCGCGATCCGCGGATGGCTCTTCGAGCCGCTGCGCGGCGGACGGACGGGCGAGCAGTGGGGCACGATCACATTCCGATTCCGGTTGCGCGACGCCGGTTGACCCGATTCACGAGGAGCTCGGCCCGATTCCGGGATCCCCCGGATCAAAAGAGGAGCAGGCGATGATGATTCGAGCGATCTGCCGTTGCGGCGCCGCCCTGGCGGCCGCCATGCTCACGCTTCTCTTCGCGGCAGGCACCGCCTGGGCGGCTCCGGCCGCGGGCGCGGCGGCTTCGGCCCCGGCCGCGGGCAAAACCGTGACCGCCGCCGCGCCGAGCCGTGACGCCGCCGACTCGACCGACTCCGCCAAGCAGAGCGGCTACACGCTCAAGGGCGGGCAGGAGCGAACCGACTTCCGCTCGCTCACAGTCGAGGGCGAGGACCGGGTGCACGTGGAGATCGAGCGGCCGTCCCTGGCCCTTCAGCTGAATCCATCCGAGGTGAAGGGGCTCGACTTCGGCACCGCGCAGGACGTGCTCGATCGCGTGTCGCCGGACCTCACGTCGCAGTATCTCGCGGTGTCGGCGACGGGGCGCTCTCCGTACACGGCGCGTCCGTGGCTCCGCCAGTTCACGAGCGGCGCCATCGCGCGCTTCCAGCCCAACGTGCGCGGCACCGAGCGCTGGAAGCTGACCGTGGCCGATTCGCGCGGCCAGACCGCGACGCAGTTCAGCGGAACGGGAGATGCGCCTCGGGAGATCGTGTGGGACGGGCGGACCCTCTCGGGCGCGCCGGTCTCGCCCGGAATCACGTACTCGTACGTATTCGAGGCCGTCGACAAGGCCGGCAACAAGCGGAACTTCGTCGGGCAGGGCTTTCGGGTGGCGGCCTACCGGCTCGATTCCGCGCAGGGTCCGGTCCTGGTCTTCTCGGGGCAGGCGCTCCAGGAAGGCGCCGCGCGGAACTCCTATGGGCAGGCCGCGACGCGCCACGCTCCCCCGATCGTGCTCGAGGCGGCCAGCGCCTTGAATCAGTCCCCGCGCGTGTCGCAGCCGGTCCGTGTGACGGTGGTCGGACGCTCGTACGAGCAGGCGAACTCCGCGGCGAAGCAAGTGGCCGCGTGGATCTCGGAATTGACCATCGGCGATCCCGCCCGCGTGCTGGCGGTGGCCCAGGTGCAGCCGGATGCCCCCGAGGGGGGTACGGTGCGCATCGCCATGGCGGACGGGCCGGGCGCGGCGGTGGCAGCGCCTGTCTCGGCCCCGATAAAGCAAGGTAAGGACAAGAAGAAGAACGGCCGATAGTCTGAGTATGGTCCAGCGTCCGCTCGCAGTCCTGGTTCAGCGCCTCGTTCCGGCGCTGTTGATCGCTGCCGCGTTCCTCCCCGCCAACGCTTGCGCTGAGAAGACCCCCGGCCGCGGGCAAGCCGAGCGGGCCTGCCCCTGGGTCGTCCGCGAATCGCGGGAGGCCACAGCGAGCGAAACCGCGTTCCAAGACCCCAATCCCCTCTTGCGTAACCCCGAGAACACGAGCTACGTCCCCGGCCCCAAGGGCGTCACCGCCGTGGTCGAAACCGACCACGAGCGCTTCCGGCATCTCTTCCTGGAAGATTCGGCGAGTCCGGAGGCAAAGGAGCTTCTCTTCGGCGCCTCGCTTCCGCGCTGGTCTCCGGACGCGAAGTGGATCGCCTGTGCGGTCTGGAAGTCCCCCGAGAAGACCGACGTGCTCTCCGTGATCGACGTCGCGACGGGCAGGGTGTTCGAGCCGGATCTCGAATGCAGGGCCGAGGAGTATGCCTGGTCGCCCGACGGCCGTTCGATCGCCGTGATCGGGGACGATTCCCACGGGGTCGCCTTGTGTGTGGTTCAGGTCCCATCCGGGAAGAGCCGCCTCCTGACCAGGCTGCCGATCCGCTCCGACTACACGAATCTTTCCTGGTCCCCGGACTCACGTATGATCGCCACGATCGTCACCCAGGAGCTGGACCACCTCGCCGAGTCGACCGACCTGTATGCGGTGGACGTAGACGGCGGCTCGTGCCGCCTCACCGATACCGCGACCGTGGACGAGAGCGAGCCACGCTGGCTGGATGACGGGCACCTCCTCTACGGGACCCAGATCTCGGGTAACGGTGCCGGCTGGCAGGTCATGACTCTGGAGCGCCGCCACCTGGGCGAATAGGCCTCCCCGCCTCCCAGACGCACCCCCCAAGGAAGCGCCAGTCCCCCCGTTCGGTTTTCGTGGCTACCCCGTTACCCCTGTAGACGCCCGGGTCTCTTTCGGGCCCACATTGCAGGAGGTGACCCATGGTTGCCGATCGTCGACCCTTCCCGCGTCTCATGACGTGGATGCTTGTCTTCGGCCTCTACCTGTCAGGCTCCGCCGGCTGCTCGGCCTGGAAGCGGCAGCACGGCGGCGTGGAAGCGCTTCTCACGAAATCGGATCCGCCCCGTAAGGTCCGCGTCACCCTGTTGGATGGTTCACGCGTCGAGTTTCGGTCGCCAGCCATTCGGGGCGACAGCCTCTGCGGCATGATGAGCTACGCCATCCATCATGAGAGTCGGTGGGACGAGACCCGATGGACGCTCTCGGGTGTGCCTCTGGCCGACATCCGGCGAGTGGAGCTCAGGAAGTTCGACGCCGGCCGAACCCTGCTCTTGGTGGGGATGGGGGTCGGCGCCACGGTCGCCATCGTCGCGATCGCGAACGGCGACAACCCCAAGCCAAGTCCGCCTTCCGGCTCCGGGAACACCGGAAGCATCGACGATTGGTGCCTCATGTGCTCCTGCCCTCTCATCTATAGCTGGGACGGTCGGGACTATGTGCTCGACTCGGGCACATTCGGGGGCGCATTCCTACGCCCTCTCGCCGCCACCGACATCGACAACCTCGAAGCGCTCAAGGCGGCGGACGGTGTCGTTCGCCTGCATCTCCGAGCGGGCGACCAAGAAACGGATCACATTGACGAGCTGGGGGTGCTGGCGGTGGACCATGACCCATCCGTCACGATCGCCGCCGACCCGGATGGTCGTCTCCACACCGTCTCCGACCCTGAGCCTCCCATCGCCGCCAAGGACAACCGCGGCCGCGACGCGCTCCGCTGGGTGGAGAAGACGGACGGAAAGGCGTGGGAGTCACCCATCGCCGAGCGGGACACCTCCGTGGCGGAAAACGTCCGCGACGCGCTCACGCTCGAGTTCCGGCGCCCACCCGGGGCCCAAACGGCGCGGCTGGTCCTGCGCGGACAGAAGACGGCGTGGGCCGGGCACCTCATGCGATCGTTCGTCCGCGCGCACGGAGCGGCGGTCACGGCCTGGTACGACGCCATGGATGCCGACTCCGCCGGCGCGGCCTTCTTCCGGCACACGCTGGAGGACGAGGTGCACCTGAACGTTTCGGTCTGGGAGGGCGACCGCTGGGTCCGCCAGAGCTCGATCTGGGGAGGCGGCCCCGAGATCGCCAAGATCCACGCCGTTCCCCTCGACCTCTCGGGAATAGCGGGAGACGTGGTTCGCGTGCGCCTGGAATCGGCGCCCTCCTTCTGGCTGATCGATTGGGCGGCGCTCGACTCCGCTCCCGAGGGGCCGTTCACGGTGCACGACCTCATCATGGGGTCGGCCGTGGCGGCCGACGGGCGCGACGTGAGCGCCGCGCTCCAAAAGCGCGACGGAACCGACCTCGTGCTCGAAGTCGGCGACCAGATCCAGCTCTCGTTCGTGGTCCCGGATGCCGCTCCGGGCAAGGCTCGGACCTACCTTTCGCGCGCGCACGGCTGGTACCGGTTCCACGCCCCGGAGACGGGCCCCACGGACACGGCTCTGCTCCGAAGCCTGCTCCGCGAGCGGCACGGCATCTCCAAGACATCCGTAGCCTGGATGAACCGAGCGCTTCTGGCCCTGAACAGCGGGGGGTAGACAGCGCTCCTCCGGGCGCTGATGATGCCCCGCATGGAAGAAGCCACGGCGACGGGAGGGCCCTCAGGGCCCCCCCGTCCCGAAGACGCCGAACGCCGCGCGACGTTCATCCTCACGCGCGCCGAAAAGTGGGCCTTGCCGCGTATCGCGGCCTCGCTTCCCCGCTGGATCGTCCCCGATCATCTGACGGCGATCGGCGTGCTCGGCTCGACGCTGATCGCGTTGGGCTACATCCTCTCCACTCGCGACCGACATTGGCTCTGGCTCGCGAGCGGCGGGCTGGTCGTGAACTGGTTTGGCGACAGCCTGGACGGCACGCTCGCCCGCGTGCGGAAATGGGAGCGTCCGCGCTACGGCTTCTACCTCGATCACTTGACCGACGCCTACTCCACGACCGCGATCGGGCTCGGCCTCGGGCTCTCGCCGTTCATGCTGCTGTCGGTCGCGTTCGCGGGCGTGATCGCGTACCTCACGCTGTCGATCAACGTCTATCTCGAGACCCACGTCTTCGGCGTTTTCCACTACGGCTATGGAATCCTGGGTCCCACCGAGGCCCGCGGCGTCCTCTTCCTGCTCAACACGGCCGCGCTCGTCATCGGGCCATCCTGCCGACCATCCTTGTTCGTTCTGCCAGTGTTCTGATCATCCTGCTTGTG
>JANLXD010000158.1:0-3529 GCA_031364935.1 Candidatus Eiseniibacteriota bacterium | reverse complement strand
CGAAGTATGACCCCTATAACGATACCCCTTGGCGGGCGCGACAACAAGGAGACTCGCGCAGCCGCGAGAGAGGCGAGGTAGCCTCGCCCGGTCTGTCCGCGTACCACCTTCGTCTACTTCCTCCTCCTCCCAACAGACCCTGGATCGCTCCCGCCACGAAGGACATTGTTAATAATAGTAGATCAAGCGAGATCGACGGGCACAACGACGCCGGGAGGAGGATGAGCCCATGAAGTTGCTGATGCCGGAAAACAGGCTAATGGTCCCCAGGAACCGCCACTTGGACCCACTCGGGGAGGGGGACCAGCGCGACGCGGGCGTGTCGGAGGCGGAGGCCAAGCGTCTGGGTTTCTTCGCCCATGAGCTTCGCAATCACCTCCAGACGGCCCTTCTGGCGTTTCAGGTGGTGAAGAGCGGCAAGGTCGGCATGTCCGTTAGCACCATAGGAGTGCTCGAGCGAAGCCTTCGCGGGATGAACGATCTGATCAACCGCTCGATGTCCGAAGTGCGCCTCACCGCGGGTGTGTATCACAAGGAACGAATCCGCGTGGCGGATCTCATCGAAGAGATGGAGATCGTCGCTTCCATGGATGCGACCGATCGCGGTATTCAATTCGGTGTCGAGCACGTGGACAATGAGCTGCTCGTTGACGTCGACAGGCAGCTGTTTGCGTCCGCGATTTCTAATCTACTCCAGAACGCAATCAAGTTCACCCGGCCCTCGAGCCAGGTGTGGCTCAGAACCCGACCTCAAGCTGATCGCGTCTTGATCGAGATCGAGGACCAGTGCGGAGGCCTGCCGCCAGGTGCGACCGAAGCGCTCTTCCGACCGTTCGAACAAAGGGGAGCAAACCGCACGGGTCTGGGATTGGGACTTGCGATCAGCCGTCAGGCCATCGAGGCGGACGGCGGCAAGATTTCGGTTCGCGACATCCCCGGGAACGGCTGCGTCTTTATCGTTGAGATACCCTTGGCCGTCGGCCTCCCGAGGCTAGGTCCCGCTAGTCCACCCGCTCGAGCACCTCGCGCATACTCCGGCTGACCTCCTCTGCGATCTCCTGGACAGCGCTCGCGTCGACGATGTCCCCCACCGCCCACGTGAGGAGCGGAGGCCCCGATCGTGTTCCACGAGCAGGACTGGGAAGGAGTACAGTCGCTCCGACGGCTCCGGTCTATGAGCAGTGCTGCCGGTGGATCGTCCAGACGTTCCTGGCGTTGGGAAACGACACGCGCATGGGCATGCGACTGCACGCCACGTTCGTGGCGGTCGGTTTGCCGCCGCCGACGATGGGATTGGAGGCATTGGTCGGCGGAGGGAAACAGGGGGCGGACACGGCGGTCCTGATCGCCGATATCGTCGAGATCATGCTTCCCGCGATGGAACGGGCCGGTGTCGCGACGGCTGCGGAGGCGCGTTTGGAGACCTTGAAGGCACGCATGACCCGCGAAGTGCTGGACGGCGGCAGTGTTCTCGTGGGACGGTAATGGCCCGCTCGCCGCGCTTCCTTTCGGTTCTCCTGGCGGTCGTCGCTGGCGTCTCGATCGGCGTCGCCATCGGCACCGGGGTCTTCACGTTCGTCTATGCGAAGGGCGCCTCGTACCTGAGCCCGGATGCGCGGGCGTGCGCGAACTGCCACGTGATGCGCGAGCAGTTCGACGGTTGGACCCGCTCCACCCACCGCGCGGTAGCCACCTGCAACGACTGCCACACCCCCCACGACCCGGTCGGCAAGTACACGACCAAGGCGCGGAACGGATTCTGGCATTCGCTCTACTTCACGACCGGCGGCTTCCATGAGCCGATCCGGATCAAGCCGAGAAACCGGGACATCGTGGAGCACAACTGCCGTGTGTGTCATGACGCCCTCGTGGCGGCCATGAGCGCCGGCCACCCCGATTCCCACGACCTCTCCTGCGTTCGTTGCCATGGAACGGTCGGGCACCCCTAACTCGGGAGGATTCAGAATGCGTCGAGGCGGGACCCCGATCCGTCTGCTCGTCGTCGTGGCTGTGGTGGCGGCTCTGGCCGCGGGGGCCATCGCCGCCCTGCTCGTGAACATCTTTCAGCACCAGCAGGAGGCGCGAAACCCATTTTTCCGAGTTGTCGAGCTGAACGAGGAGACGGAAGATCCAGAAGTGTGGGGAAAGAATTTCCCATATCAGTACGACGGATATCGGCAGACAGTGGACATGATTCGGACTCGCTACGGCGGGAGTGAAGCCGAGCCTCGCACGCCGACGAAGGCCGATCCGCGCTCGATCGTCGCGCGCTCCCGCCTCGAGCAAGATCCCCGTCTGAAGACCATGTGGGCGGGCTACGCGTTCGCGGCCGACTTCCGGGAAGAGCGCGGCCACGCGTACATGCTCGAGGACCAGACCTTCACGCAGCGTCAGCAGGTCGCAGCCCAGCCCGGGACGTGCATGCAGTGCCATGCCTCGATCGTCGTCCCGTACCGCCGTCTGGGCGACGGCGACTTGACCCGCGGGTTCGAGCGCATGAATCAGATGCCCTACGCCGAAGCGCGCAAGCTCGTGAAGCATCCGGTCGCCTGCATCGACTGCCATGACCCGAAGACCATGGGGCTGCGGGTGACGCGGCCCGGCTTTCTGGAAGGAATCCGCGCGCTGAAGGCGTCCCAGGGGATTCAGGACTATGACGTCAACAGCATGGCCACGCGGCAAGAGATGCGCACCTACGTTTGCGGCCAGTGCCACGTCGAGTACTACTTCAAAGGCAAGGAGAAGCGGCTCGTCTACCCGTGGTCCAAGGGCATCAAAGTCGAAGAGATTCTGTCGTACTACGACGAGCTGGGGCACAAAGACTGGGTTCACGCGGAGACCGGGGCGCCGGTCTTGAAGGCCCAGCACCCCGAGTTCGAGATGTGGAGTCAGGGAATACACGCCCGCTCGGGTGTGGGCTGCCCCGATTGCCACATGCCCTACAAGCGCGAAGGCGCGATGAAGATCAGCGATCATCAAGTCCGCAGCCCTCTCCTCAACATCAATCGCGCCTGCCAGACGTGCCACAAGTTTTCCGAGGAGGAGCTTCGCGATCGCGTGACAGCGATCCAGGAGCGGACCTACCGAATGCGAAACATGGCGATGGACGCGCTCGTGGATCTGATCGGTGATATCAAGGCGACGCACGCGGCGGGCACGGCGTCACCCGGTCGCCTCGATCGGGCGCGGCAGTACCAGCGGCAGGCCCAGTTCCGGCTGGATTTTGTGGAAGCCGAGAACTCGACCGGTTTCCACGCGCCCCAGGAGGCGGCGCGAATCCTCGCCGAATCGATCGACCTCACGCGCAAGGGTCAGCTGGTGCTGCGGCGACGGGCAGGAGGGGCTACCGAGAGGGAATGAGTCGAAATTCGTCGACACTCACTGCGAGGCGAGCGCTCCCTGGGGCGAGTGCGTTTTCTCTGGCCCCAGGCTTCTCCTACCTGAGAAGAGTCATCCGCCTGATCGCGATGAGGCCCGCGTCCTCCAATCGGAGGAAGTAAATTCCCGATGGGACGGAGCGTCCCGCCCC
>JANLXD010000358.1:0-7974 GCA_031364935.1 Candidatus Eiseniibacteriota bacterium | reverse complement strand
GATCGATCACGCCGCCACCCGAGCCGCCGTACTCCTTGGGGATCCACACCCCCAGGAGGCCGGCTTCGGCGATGGCTTCCTTGACCTCCCAGGGATATTCCTGCGCCTTGTCGTACTTGGCGGCGACGGGCCGGACGTACTTCTCGGCGACCTCGCGGGCCTTCGCCCGCCACATGAGATTTTGTTCGCTGAGGAATGCCGACAAGGGGGGCCCCTTCTGATGGACGTTTCGGAGCGCGCGTCCAGGCGCGGTCCGCAAGAGGAACGATTATCCTAAATGCCGGTCCGGCGCGCCACTTCGAGTTTTTCGGAGGGTGGGCGCTGGCTTGGGGGCGAGCGATCGCGGCGTGCCGGGGGTCACGTGCGGATTCCCCGCTTCGTAGAAGCGCCAGGGCATGAGGTCCCACGGCGCGGGAGCCGTGTGGCAGCCGATGCGGGCCGAGGTTCCGACGAGGGCGTCGGGAACCGGCGGTCCCGGCTCGATCCACACGTCGGGGCCCTGCAAGTCGGTGCGGTTTTGCCTCAGGTCGATCCCAAACGCCTGCGTCAGCCGGGCAGGACCCGCGGAAAGTAGGAGTGGGTCCTCGATGCCGCGGGCGCGGCGCATCGCCTCGATCCCCTCCAGCGGCTCGGCCGCGCGGATCAGGACCGCCGCCGGCTTCCCTTCCAGCTCGGTCACCGCGTTCAGCATGTAGTGCATCCCGTACGTGAGGTAGACGTAGGCCAGCCCCGGCGGACCGTAGAGCGGATCGGTGCGCTGCGTGCGGCCGGCGCGAGCGTGGCAGGCCTTGTCTTCTTCCCCGACGTACGCCTCGGTTTCAACGATCCGGCCGCGCAGGATTCCTTCGGGCAGGCGTCGCGCGAGGATTGAGCCGAGCAGCTCGCGCGCGACGGCCAGCGTGGAGCGAGCGTAGAAGGAGCGCGGGAGGGTACGGGGCTCGTCGGAGGGGCGCAGCGTTCTGGGCGGGCGGGCCACGGTCAGAAGTCGGAGCCCAGCGAGATGACGGCGCGTCGGTCGCCCCGAGTGCTTCCTTCGATGCCGATCTCGACCTTGCCGAACGGCGTCCACCACATGGAGCCGAGTCCGGCCCCGCCGAGCCAGGTCTTGTCGCGGCCGAAGAGCGGAAGCGTGGTGGCGCGCGCCTCATCCGCGATGACCCCGCCACGCAGCCGGAGGCGGAGCGTGGCGTTGAACGGGACGACCGCGGCCATGTCGAGCCCGCCCACCGCGCGAAGCCGCCCCCGCCATTCGCCCCACCGCAGTCCCGGCACCAGTCCCTCGTCTCCCATAGCGGGGATCACGTCGAGTGGCGTCGTCGCGGCGACCCACGTCACATCGGCGAGCGGCGCGGCCGCGATCGGGCCGAGGCGCCGGGCGAAGGAGCCCTTTACCCGCGCCGTCCAGTAGTCCACGTGGCCCCACCGGACCTCCGCGGAGATCTCTCTGGAGGTTCCGATCACCGGGGCGAGTGGCGCCGTTCTCCCGAATCGCGCGGCGAGGCCGAACGAGCCTCCCTCGGGGCCTGCATCGGCGTCGATGTTCTCGGCGCGGAGCGCGACCAGGCCGGACACGTCGGGCTCGATCCGCCGCGTCTCGAATCCCAGCCAGCCGCCGGCCCGGCGGACCTCGGGGTTCGCGCCGTTCGCCGCGGTGTGGAAGAAGGGCGCTTCCACTTCTCCGAACCAGCCGCCTGCGGTCCAGGCGTTGCCGTCCCGGCGCGCCATCCGAACGGGCGCGGCAACCCACTGCTCGATGCCGTCGAACGAAACCTCCAGCCCTGATTCGATCGGATGCGCCCCCACGGCGCCGATGCGCCGGAGCGAGGTCCAGAGCCGCCCGCCCCGGTCGTTGTCGTAGCCGATCGCGGCCGACAACGAGACCGGACCTCGGTCTTCGGTGCGGACCACGAGTGTCGGGCCCTTGGCGAGCGTCGATTCCTCGACGGACGGCCAGACGCCGTCGAAGAGCCCGGTCGCGTACAGGCGGTCCACGATGCGAAGAATGCGGGCCTCGTGGTAAGGAGCCGGAGCCGCTTCGGCGAAGGCGCTGCCGAGGAAGGCGCCGAGAGACGCCGCGGGCACGTCGATCGAAAGAGCGCCCAGGGCGATCGGCTCGGGATCGGGGGCGCGGGCCGCCGATGTGGTTGCCGCGCGGTCGGAGGTCGTCGCGGAGGCGGAATCAGCGGGGATGGCCTCGAGGGTCGCCTCGAGCCCCGCCTCGATGACCGGCGAGGGGTCCAGCGGATAGTCGTAGGGCGCGAGCCCGGCAGTGAGACGCGGCAGGATCAGAACGTCCGGCGGGATTTGTTCATGGCGCGACCGCAACGTCATCAGCTCGACGGACCGCCGCGCGACCGCCATGGCGCCCGAGTTCGGGAGCGTTCCCGAGGGGCGCAGCACGTCCACCGCGATGACGCGGTCCGCGCCGAGATGCCGCGCCTCGTCGACCGGGAGGTAGTCGGAGATTCCTCCGTCGGTGAGGAGCCGCTCCCCCCATTTGACGGGGGCGAAGAAGCCGGCGGCCGCCATGCTGGCGCGCACCGCCCGCGCGAGGTCGCCGGTCGCGAGCGGCAGGAGCGTGCCGTCCTCGAGGTCGGCGGTCATGGAGCGGAAGCGGCGCGGCAGGCGGTCGAAGTCGCCGCGGGCTCGCGCCGAGGCGCCGAAGAAGAACTGCGTGAGCCTCCGGTTGATCCGCCAGTCGGGCACGTAGCCCGGCGTGGTGAACGACCGGCCACCCTCGGTCTGGAGCCGCAGCACCGGGTAGCGGAGTGTTCGCGACGGACCGATCGGAGCGGGAAAGGGCGTGAAGATCTCGCGCCAATCCTCGGCCCGGATGATCTCGTCGATCACGGCCGGCGAGTAGCCCACCGCGTAGAACGCCCCGACGATGGAGCCCATGCTGGTGCCGACCACGATGGCGGCGTCGTGCCCGCGGCGCTCGTATCCGATCACCGCGCCCACATGCGCCAGCCCGCGCGCCCCGCCGCCGGAGAGCACCAGCGCCTCGCGTGCGTGGGCGGGGGCGGCGACGGCAAGTGCGAAGAGGAGCGCGATCGTCAGGAGGCGGGGGGGTCGAATCATCCGCGCAGTATAAGGGGCAAGTTGACTGACCCGGTCAGTCAACGCATGCCAAAGGGGCGCGTGTGATTGACCATCCCCCGGCCCTACCTCAATATCCCCCGATGCCTTCTCCCGGGAACACGAGCACCGCCAGTTCCGGCTCCCGCGTCGTTCTCTTTTTCACCGTCTTCATCCACCTCCTCGGATTCGGGATCATCATCCCGCTCCTCCCCTACTACGCGGAGCGCTTCGGGGCGAGCGGACTCACGGTGGGGCTCCTCACCACCTCGTTCTCGCTCGCGCAGTTCCTCTTCGCGCCGCTCTGGGGGCGGCTCTCCGACCGCATCGGGAGACGGCCCGTCCTGCTCGGCTCGCTCATCCTGACCGGGGTCTCCTACCTGGTCTTCGCGGTCGCGAGCTCCCTGCCGGTGCTTTTCGTCTCGCGCATTTTCGCCGGCATCGCGGGCGCCACGCTCTCCACCGCGCAGGCGTACATCGCGGACACGACCACACCCGAGAACCGGACGCGCGGGATGGGGCTGATCGGCGCCGCTTTCGGAATGGGCTTCATCTTCGGTCCCGCGATGGGCGGCGTGCTGAGCCGGTGGGGCTTCTCGGTGCCCGCGTACGCGGCCGCGGGGCTCGCGGCGGCGGCGTTCCTATTCGCGCTGGTGCGCCTCCCCGAGTCCCTCCCACCCGAGGAGCGCCGGGCCGCGGCGGGGCGACGCGCCCGCGCCTCGTTCCGCGACGCGCTGAGCCGGCCGGTAGTGGGCACGGTGCTCGGCCTCTTCTTCGTCGCTACCCTCTGCTTCTCGGGCATGGAGGCTGTCCTCGCGCTCTTCTGCGAGCGCTTCTTCCGGTGGGGCCCGCACCAGATCGGCTACCTCTTCGCGTACGTGGGTGTCGTGGCGGCGGTGCTGCAGGCGGGAATCGTCGGCGCGCTGGCGAAGCGCTTCGGCGAGCGCGCGCTGATCCGCGCGGGGCTCGCGCTGATGGGAGCGGCGTTCATCGTCGCGGGGCTCGTCCCGCCGGTCGCGCTCTTCCTCGCCACGATGGGCGTGATCGCGGTGGGAAGCGGGCTCCTCACCCCGTCCTTGTCCTCGCTCGTCTCCCTGGCCACGCCGGCCGACGAGCAGGGGCGGATTCTCGGCGTGTATCAGTCGCTCGGGAGTCTGGGCCGGGCGGTGGGTCCGTTCCTGGGAGGGCTGCTCTACGACGTGGTCGGTCCCGGAGCGCCCCTCTGGACGGCGGGGACACTACTTTTACTGGCCGCGCTGGCTGCCAGCCGGATCCCGCGGCGGGAACGTTCCGCTTCAGGGGGTAGCGCTTCCGGCCGATAGACCGGACGTGCCTCCCAATATCGCATGGAGTCGTTGGACGCTGGTTGCCGCGGTGCTATTCGCCGGCGCCCCTATCGGCGCCGCACTCGCTCAGTCCGCGCCGCAACCCGCCCCAGTACCCACCGACCCCGACGCGCCAGCCGAGCACAAGTCCTGGTACTCCGCGAGCTACACCGTCACGTTGGCGTCCCGATACCTGTTCCAGGGGCTCGACTACAGCGCCGGCGGGGTGGTTCTCGAGCCCGAGATCGATGTCACGATGGGCCCCATCACAGCCAAAGCCTGGGCCAACCACGACCTGGAGAGCGGCGTATCGGATGAGTTTGATTTCTCCCTAGAGCACGGCTGGACGGCCGGCAAAATGTCCGGCTCGGCGGGCTACACGCACCTGCACTACCCGCACCGGGACGGCTGGGTGCCGTCTCAGGAGTTCTACGCGACAGTTACGCGCGAGGCCGTCGTCAGCGCGACAGCCTCGATCCACTACGACTTCGATGCCGGCACCGGCACCTACTCCACGTTCGGTCTTAGCCGGAGCATCGAGCGCCCGTTCGCAACCGTGTCGGTCGGCGGGAATCTCTTCCATCAGTCCGGCTACTACGACGCGACCGGCATCCCGGGAGCCGAGCTGAATCTCAATCTAAGCCGCTCGATCGGAAAGGTCGCCGTCACCCCCTCCGTCTCCCGCTTCGTCACCTGGGAGAACGGTGATTTCCGCGGAGAGAACGCCGTGGCCTCCGCCTGGGTCTTCTCGCTCTCAATGGCGCAGGAGTTTTAGGCCAAGAAGAAGGCCCCGGGAGCAACGCTCCCGAGGCCCGTCAACGCAGCGCTTCGCGCCTACCTACCGACCGATCGCCTTCTTGATGCTCGCCCGGAATTTCTCCAGACCGCCCGCGATCTCCTCCTTCGAGATGATCAGCGGCGGACGGAACCGGATCGACTGCGGGCCGCAGCCCAGGACCACGACGCCCAGCTCGTAGGCATTCGAGATCACCTGGTCGCGGAGATTTCCGTCTCTGAGATCAAAAGCGCACATGAGGCCCTTGCCGCGGGCGTTGGACACGTGCTCGGGGAACTCCTTCACCAGCGACTCCAGCCCAGCCAGCAACTCGGCCCCGCGCGCCGCCGCGTTCTCGACCAGCCGCTCCTCGGACATGATCTCGAGGTAGCGCTGGCTCCGGACCATGTCGACCAGCGTTCCGCCCCAGGTCGAGTTGATACGGCTCGAAACCTGGAAGACGTTGTCCGGCACATCGTCGATCCGCGTCGTCGAGATGAAGCCGCAGATCTGCGACTTCTTGCCGAAGCCCACCATGTCGGGCGTGACGCCGAAGTGCTCGAACGACCAGAATTTTCCGGTGAGCCCGAAACCCGCCTGCACTTCGTCGAAGATGAGCATGGCGCCGCGCTCGTCGGCGATCTTACGAAGCTCGCGGAAGAACTCGGGGCGGAAGTGGTTGTCGCCGCCCTCGCCCTGGATCGGCTCGATGATGATCGCCGCGATGTCGTCCCCGTGCAGCTCGAACGCGCGCTCCATCTGGGCGACCGCGAGCGTCTCGCGCTTCTTCAAGTCGGCCAGCCGGTCCTCGGTGAGCGGGAACTCGACCTTGGGGTTGGTGACGCGGGGCCAGTCGAACTTCGGGAAGTAGGCCACCTTTCGCGGGTCGGTCGTATTGGTGAGGGAGAGCGTGTATCCGGAGCGGCCGTGGAAGGCCTGATCGAAGTGGACCACCTTGGTCCCGCGCTCCTCGCGCCAGCCGCGCGTGAAGTTCTTCCGCACCTTCCAGTCGAACGAGGCCTTCAGCGCGTTCTCGATGCCCAGCGTGCCGCCGGCGACGAAGAAGGAGTGCGTGAACTTGGACCCCATCGCGTGGCGCGCGAACGTCTCGACGAACTCGGCCATCTCGGTGGTGTACACGTCGCTGTTGGTCACGTTGTGGAGCGCCGCCTTCAAAAGCCGCGCCTGGAACTCGGGCGTCTTCAGGCCCGGATGATTCATCCCGACCGGGTTGGACGCGAAGAACGAGAAGAAGTCCATCAGCGTCTTGTTGGCTCGCGAATCGTGAAGCCAGACGCCCTGGCTCTTGTCGAGGTCCAGGACGAAATCGAAGCCGTCGGCCAGCATGTGCTTGGCCAGCGTGGCGTGCACCTGGTCCGGCGTGACGCGAACGGAGGTGCCGGTAGCGGTCGGGTTCATGGGCGCTCCTTTCGTGGTCAAATTACCTTGATCCGGTGTTGTTCCTTGGAGGTGGCGAGCACCATCACCGTGCGCGTCTGCCGCACGCCCCGGATCGAGTTCAGGCTCTCGATCAGGAGACGGCGGAACGCGGTCATGTCGGTCACCTTCACCTTGAGGAGCAGCGAAAACTCCCCGGTGATGTGGTGGCATTCCAGGACTTCGTCCAGCTCCGAGACCGCCTGGATGAACGCGGACTCGTACTTCGGATGCTCGACGAAAACCTCGACGAACGCGGTGATGTCGTGGCCCAGCTTCCGGTCGTCGAGAAGCGCCACGTAGCCGCGGATGTAGCCGGCGCGCTCGAGCTTTCGGATCCGCTCGTTCACCGACGGCGCCGTGAGGCCGACCGCCTTCGCCACCTCGGCCTGCGAGCGCTTCGCGTTGTCTTGCAAGAGCGCGAGGATCCGCCGGTCGATTGGGTCCAGACCGTGCCCGTTTTCTAATGCTGTTCGTTCGGCTAGTTTCATTTCCTAATAATATTCGGCTATATGGGGTCTGGAGTCAACGTTTATTTGGCGCAACCGGGCCCTGACCCCGCCGGTGCGCGCTTGTGGGGCGACCCCCAAAGCAGTACCCTTGAGGGACGCGACGCCCTTCCCCACACTGCAGTTCCCGAGGGATATCCATGAAAAGGCCGCAAACCATAAAAGAACTTAGGGATAGCGGATACAAGCCGGAGACGGTGAAGCACGAGATGCGCCGCAACCTGATCGCCGCGATGGAGCGGGGCGATCAGCTCTTCCCGGGAATTGTCGGCTACGACCGCACGGTCATCCCGCAGATCGAGAACGCGATGCTGAGCGGACACGACTTCATCCTGCTCGGACTTCGCGGCCAGGCGAAAACGCGGCTCTTGAGGAGCCTGAGCCGCTTCCTCGACGAATACGTGCCCGCCATCGACGGCTGCGAGCTGAACGACGACCCGCTGAACCCCATCTGTCCCGCCTGCAAGCGTCGGATCGCGGAGAAGGGGGACCAGACGGCGGTGCGCTGGATCCATCGGGACGAGCGCTACCGCGAGAAGCTGGCCACGCCGGACGTGACGATCGCCGACCTGATCGGGGACATCGATCCGATCAAGGCCGCGAACGAGCGGCGCTCGTACAGCGACCCCGAGGTCATGCACTATGGAATCATTCCGCGGACCAATCGCGGGATCTTCGCGATCAACGAGCTTCCCGACCTGCAGCCGCGCATCCAGGTGGGCCTCTTGAACATTCTCGAGGAGAAGGACATCCAGGTCCGCGGCTTCCCCATCCGGCTCCCGCTGGATATCCAGATCGTCTTCTCGGCGAATCCCGAGGACTACACCAACCGCGGCAACATCATCACGCC
>JANLXD010000011.1:0-5735 GCA_031364935.1 Candidatus Eiseniibacteriota bacterium | reverse complement strand
CCCTACCTCTACGAGCGAATCCGCCGCACCGTAATCCGCAATATCGCTGAGATCAGCGTCACGATCAGAACCAGGACCAACGCCCCCGTCCATGCTTGCCGGTTCCAGTCGTCATACGGCGCCCGCGCGTAGTCGTAGATGAACACGGGGAGCGTCGCGATCGGCTGATCCAGCCGCGTGGACCAGAAACGGTTTCCGAGGGCGGTGAAGAGGAGCGGCGCGGTCTCTCCGGCGGCCCGGGCCACGGACAGCATGCTCGCCGTGACGATGCCGGCGCGGGCCGCCGGCAGCACCACCTGCATCATCACCTTCCAGCGGGGCGCTCCCAGCGCGAGGGCGCCGTGCCGGTAGGACTGCGGGACCAGCCGGACCATTTCCTCAGTCGAGCGGATGACCGTCGGAAGCATGAGGATGGCGAGCGCGGCGCTCCCCGCGATGGCCGAGAAGCGACCCATGGGAACCACGACCAGCCCGTACGCCACCACGCCGATCACGATGGACGGCACCCCGCTCAGCACGTCGGCCACGTAGCGCACGGTGGAGGCCACCTTGCCGCGGCCGAACTCCGCGAGATAGATCCCGGCCATGATCCCGATCGGGAGCGCGAGTGCGGCCGCGCCTCCCACGACGATCAGTGTGCCTACGATGGCATTGGCCATCCCGCCTCCGGGCTCGCCCACCGGTTTGGGCATGTGCACGAAGAAGCCCAGGCTGAGCGCGTGGCGCCCCTTGTCGATCAGGTGGAACAGGATCAGCCCCAGGGGAAGCACGATGACGGCCGCCGCGAGATAGCAGGATGCGAGCACGACGCGATTCGTCACCGTGCGGCGGATCCTCGTGAACCGGGGCATCGGATCCCGCCACGACGGGCCGCTCTGCGGCGTCTTCATGCCCCCGGGCTCGCTCACGCGGCCCCCGCGACGTCGCGCCGACCGCCCGTCGTGAGCAGGACCAGGCCGCGCGCAAGTGCGTTGACCACCAGGGTCAGCACGAAGAGAACGAGCGCGATCTGGATGAGCGCCGAGAGGTAGATCTCGGTGGTGGCCTCGGTGAACTCGTTCGCGATGATGCTCGCCATGGTCGCGCCGGGATCGAGCAGCGAGAGCGAGATCCGGTTGGTGTTTCCGATGACCATGGTGACCGCCATCGTCTCCCCCAGGGCGCGCCCCAGGGCGAGGATGACAGCGCCCAGGATCCCGGGGCGAGCCGCGTCCAGCGTCACCCCGATCGACTCGGCGCGCGTCGCCCCCAGGGCCAGCGACGCTTCACGAAGCGAGCGCGGCGTGGCCAGCAGGACTTCGCGCGAGATCGACACGATGGTGGGAAGGATCATGATCGCCAGGACGATCCCGGCGTTCAGCATGCCGATCCCGAACGGATAGCCGCGGAAGAGCGGCAGGAATCCGAGGTGGTGGATCAGCCACGGCTCGACCAGCGTCCGGAGGAACGGGGCCAGGACGAATAGCCCCCAGATGCCGAAGACGATGCTGGGGATGGCGGCGAGAAGCTCCATCACGAACGACGTGATCGCGCTGAGGCGACGCCCGGCCAGCTCGGCGAGGAACACCGCGCTCCCGATGCCCAGCGGAACGGCGATCAGGAGGGCGAGGAGGGAGGAAACGAGGGTGCCGTAGACATACGGCAGCGCCCCGAATTCATCCCGGACGGGGTCCCACTCGGTGCGGACCAGGAATCCCCACCCGATGGTGCGGATGGACGGGATCGCGCCGCGCACCACCTCATAAACGATGAGGGCAACGACGACGAAAACGACTATCGCCGCCCCCGCCAGCGCGGCCTGATAGACGTGGTCGAGCGAAAAGCCGCGGCTCCCGATGGCTCGACGTGGAAGAACGCGGCCCTCGTCCTTTGGCTTCATTTAGCGGCGAGCACCGGCTTTCCGGCCGCCGTCAGTTTCTGCAGATTGCCGCGGTTCAGCTGGATGACTTCGTCCGGCAGCTTGGCGTAGCTGAGCTGCTCCACGACCTGCTGCCCGTCCGACATCGCCCAGTCGATGAACCCGGCCAGCGCCTTCCCCTTCTTCTCGTCGGGCACCTCCTGGTAGACGAGGAGATAGGTGAGACCCGCGATGGGGTATGCGTCCGCCGCGGAGGAATTGACGATCGGCGTGCGGACGTCCTGCTGGAGCTCGGACGCAAACCCGCGCACCGCCGAGGTCGTGGAGGCGAGGGAGGGCGCGACGAACTGCCCCGACGCGTTCTGGACCTCCGCGACGGGCAGATTGTTCTGCTGGGCGTACGCCAGCTCCACGTAGCCGATCGAGCCGGGGGACTGCCGGATGGTCCCGGTGACCCCTTCGTTCCCCTTGCCGCCGACGCCGGCCGGCCAGGAAACCGAGGTGCCGGCGCCCACCTTGCTCTTCCACTCCGAACTGACCGCCGAAAGGTACGTGACGAAGATGTTGGTCGTGCCGCTACCGTCGGAGCGGTGCACGGGAAGCACGTTCGACGCCGGGAGCGTCACCCCGGGATTCGCCGCCGCGATCTTGGGATCGTTCCACTTCTTGATCCGACCCATGAAGATGTCGACGATCGCGGCCGGAGTGAGCTTGACCGGCTGCGTCGCCTCGGGGAGGTTGTAGGCGAGCACGACCGCGCCGGCGACGGTCGGGAAGTGGATCACGGGGCGCGGCATCTGCTGGAGCAGGGTGTCCGCGAGCGGCGCGTCACTCGCTCCGAAGTCGACGGTGCCGGCCCTTACCTGCTGGATGCCGCCGCCAGACCCGATCGACTGATAGTTGATCTGAACGCCGGTCTTCTCGCGGTACAGCTCGAACCACTTCGAGTAGAGCGGATACGGGAAGGTGGCGCCGGCGCCCGTGAGCGTGACGGCTTCGCCTTTCGTATCCCCACTCTTGGAGCAGGCCGTAGGCGCGAGCGCGATTGCGAGGAGCGCCGCCGCGGCGAGCCAGGTTTTGTATCGAATCATCTTGTTCCTCCTGCGTTTCACCCCGCCCGGATTTCGGGCGGGACCATCGTGATGCGGCACCCCGAAGAGGGGGCGATTACCGCGCCGCGAGTACCGGCTTCCCGCCGACGCGCAAGAGCATAAGCGAAGCCTGGTTCACCTTCACGACTTGTTGCGGGAGCCGGGCGTAGTCCAGCGTCTCCGCCACTTCCTGCCCCTCGCTGTTGGCCCAGCGGATGAAATCGGCCAGCGCCGCCGCCTTGGCCGGATCCTTCTGGTCGCGGTACACGAGCAAGAACGTGAGGCCGGAAATGGGATAGCCGTCCGGAGCGGGCGAGTTCACGATCGGCGTCCGGACGTCCTTGGCGAGCGCGGCCGCCGCGCCCTGGGCCGCCGCGGTGATCGACGCCAGCGTCGGCTCGATGAAGCGCCCCGAGAGGTTCCGCACGTGAGCGACCGCCAGCTTGTTCTGCTTCGCGTACGCCAGCTCGACGTATCCGATGGAGCCCGGCGTCTGGCGCACGAGACCCGCCACGCCTTCGTTTCCCTTGCCGCCGATGCCCACAGGCCACGAGACCGACGTGTTCGCGCCGACCAATTCCTTCCACGGGCGGCTCACCGCCGACAGGTAGGTCGTGTAGATGTTGGTCGTGCCGCTGCCGTCCGAGCGGTGGACGGGAAGAATCGGCGCCACCGGGAGCGTCATGCCCGGATTGGCCGCGGCGATCGCCTTGTCGTTCCACATGGTGATCTTGCCCAGGTAGATTCCGGAGATCGCCTCCGGCGTCAGGCGGATCGGCTGCTCCACGTCCGCCAGGTTGTACGCAAGCACCACGGCGCCCGCCACCGTCGGGAAGTGGATGATGGGGCGGGGCATTTCCTTGAGCCGCTGGTTCGACAGCGCGGCGTCGCTCGCTCCGAAGTCCACCGTTCCGACCTTGACTTGCTGGATGCCACCGCCGGAGCCGATCGACTGGTAATTGATCTTCACGCCCGTTCTCTCGTGGTACATGTCGAACCACTTGGAGTAGATCGGGTAGGGAAACGTCGCGCCGGCGCCGGTCAGCGTCACTTTCGACTCGGCAGAGGCCGCGCCGGGTAGAAGAGTCAGTCCGGCGAGGATCGCCAGGGCGATCCGGATCATGAGGTTGCGTATTTTGAGAGTCACGTTGTTCTCCTTCGAGAGGGTCAAGGCTTGGCGAATCGCCAATAGAAGGTGAGGCGGGCCTGGAGGTCGTGATGGCGGGGCGCGGCCGCGGTGCCGCGGGCGCGATACTGCGCCATCTCCACGTTCGGCATCACGTGCACGTCCTTGTGCGGCTCCCAGTCAATGCCCGCGATATAGAGGTCCTGATCGATCCGGTTGGCCGCGCGGGTGTTCGGCTGCCACCGGTCATACCTGGCGAACGCGCCCAGCTTGTCCGCCGCCTTCATGCGGCCGAATACGGAGAAGCCGAAGGGCTCGGTGTTCCGGCCCACGGCGACGTGGTTGATCCGGTCCACGACCTCGGCGCCCAGCGCGGCGCGCCGGAATTCGTAGCCGGCGAATATCTTGTACGTGACGCGTTCGCGTCCGTTGCCCCCGGTGAATCCCTCGTAGTCCACGTAGGGCTCGATGCGGAGGTCCTCGATCGGCCGGAGCGGGAGCGAGAAATAGGCCCGCTTGTAACGGTTGTCTTCGGGCTTCTGGCCCGTGCCGTCACCGACGAGCGCGTTGTATCCGATCCGATGCGCGTCATCCACGAAGCCGCGGAGCTGGACGCCCAGGTCCGAGCTCGAGGCGATGCCGCGGAAATCGGAGATGGTCTTCTCGACCGAGCGGTACGCCCAGAACTCCTCGGAGCTCTCGAAGGTGGGCGTGTTCACCATGCCGAAGAGGAAATTGCCGCGCGGGACCAGGTCCTTGATCTGCACGTAGGCGGCCTTGACGAAGACTCCGATCTTGCCGCCCGACGTCAGCTCCTTGCTGTCGGCTTCGAGGCGGAAGCGGGAGGAGACGCGGATGGAGAGGTCGTTGTCGACCTGGAAGTAGACCCGCCGGATCTGGATTCCGTTCAGGTCCCTTCCGATCACACGCGGCTGGCCGTTCGCGAACGTCGATCCGTCGATGTTGACGCGCGCGGTGTCGGTGCCCGTCGCGTTGTAGCTGTGACCTGGATCACCCGTCACGTTGTAGTAGAAGTCGCCGAAGATCAGCCCGCTGACCCGTCCCCGGGGAAAGTCCGGGTCCGTTGCGGGAACCGGCGGGGGCGTGGTTTGGCCAAAGGCGGGTGCCGCTGCGGCCAGCATCAGCGCGGTCAGCCACATGTGAATCCGATTCATCATCGCTCCTCGTGACGCCGGCCCGCGGAGCAGCGCTCCGGCGCGTTCGCGCCGGCCGCCCGGGCCCTGTGCGTCGAGATGGAGCTTACCGTGATCGTGTAACCGGCCTGTTACGGGCCGTTACATTCGATGTTACGACCGTGACATCGCGCAGGGCGTTCTCGGGTCGCGGTTTACGCAAGCGACCCTGAATCGGACGGCCGCCCCGGCTCAGCTCGTCCGCCCCGCTCCTTCGGCCCCCGGCACGTCAGGTGCATTCGGAATGTTTCGGGCTCGAGGAGGGTTTGGACGACGCGACCAGCGCGGCCCCTTGGCTTCGTTACGGATTGCCCGGGCTATCGCAGTCGTGGTTCAGGTGGCTGGTGATGATGTTCAGGTCGGTCGCCGCCACGCCACTGAGCGAGTCGAAGTCCTTCCAGTAACTGATCGCGTTGTTGATCCCAATTCCGTTCGCGATCCCGTTAAAGTCCGTCACCGTCACCGCC
>JANLXD010000554.1:0-1599 GCA_031364935.1 Candidatus Eiseniibacteriota bacterium | reverse complement strand
CGAAGGGCGCCGCCGGCGCCAGCGAGAGCGCGAATTTCAGGTAGCGGTTCTGGTCCACCACCGCGGGCCCGCGAAGGTGACCGGTCCGCACGGCCAGGTTCCAGAGCGCCTTTTCGGGCGGCCGCGCGTCCATGACGGTGCGGTTCAGCTGGGGCGCTCCCATCCGCGTGAAATCGCGCACGCGGTCGAACGCGAGCGCGGACGCGCGCGACTGCTCCCGGCTCGCCTCGGCGAACAGGAGCTGCTTGGTGTAGACCTGGGCCAGGTTGTAGTGCGGCTCCACCGCCGCGGGGTCGGCCGCCGAGGCGGACTCGTAGAGCTGCCGCGCGCGGCCATAGTCTTCCTGGGCGAAGTAGACGTTCCCCAGTCCGGTCAACACCCACGGGGCGTTGGGGCGGAGCACCGCGGCCAGAGTGAGCTGGTCGGCCGCCCCGTCGAGGTCGCCGGCGCGCCGGCGCATGGTGCCCAGCGCGAAGGGGAAGAGCCCCTCGTTCGCGTCACGGGCCTCCCACGCCTTGAGCGCGGCCGCCAGGTCGGCGTCGTAGCCGGAGTTGAGGGAGCGGTCGACGAGAAGGCTCGGCTCGTCCAGCCGCGGGGCGCCCGCCCAGGGAGCCACCGAGCCGAGGAAGCCGGCGAGCGCGAGCGCCGAGCCGACGAACAGGAGGACGAGGAGCGCCTCGCGCTTTCCGAGGCGGAACGAGAGGAGCCCCGAGAAGATCGTGGCCGTGGCCACGGGCCCCAGACCCCAGAGCACGGGGGAGACCGCGATCGCCGCCGCGCCCACGCGGCCGACCTTGTGGCCGCGGGCGCCGAGAGACTCCGCGATGATGTGCACGAGATGCGGGAGATGGCGGAGGACGATCCCGACCACGGCGAGGAGCAGGCTCAGCATCCAGACCACGACGAGGGCCGTCGCGCCGTTCGCGAGCAGATGGCGCCGCCAGGGGTAGCTTCGCCCCAGGATGCGGAACGCCTCCGCCATTTCGCCGACGGAGCGCCCCGGGTCCGAGAGGAGCCCGATGCGGGCGATCGTGAAGTGCGCGTCCGGGAAATCGGCGTCGAACGCCGAGGCGGCCTCGAGGAGCCGGGTGGCCTGGGCCTTGTTTCCCGCCGCGTTCGCCTGGTTCAGGGCCAGCGCCTCGCGGTAGCAGGCCTGGGCCATCGGCAGGTCGCGGACCACGCCGCCGTTGTATTTCCTCTCGAGCGCCGAAGCGATGGTGGCGTCGTCGATCGCGGCGGCGGCCGGCCGGGCGGCGAGAATCAGCCCCAGAATCACAAAAAGCGCGGCGAGGGCGGCGGCGGACGGCGTGCGGAGTCTCCGCGGACGCGGGAAGCGGAGCGCCGCGGCGTCCGGAATGAGCTGGCCAGCGGTGGGGGACGCCACGAGCGCAACTTAGGTTCCGTCCGAAGGGGGTGTCAAGGGAAAAGCCCCCGGCCGTGCTATCCTCTTCCGCTTCCGCGTCCTGTTTCATCGGAGCAATCGGAGGAAACGCATGAGTCGTGAGGCGACGCGCATCGAGGCGCTCCCGGAGAAGGTCGGTCAGTCGGTCCTGCTCGAAGGGTGGCTCAACAACCGGCGCTCGAGCGGGAAGATCGAAT
>JANLXD010000536.1:0-2235 GCA_031364935.1 Candidatus Eiseniibacteriota bacterium | reverse complement strand
CCTTGGGAGGCACTCCATGCTCACCATGATTCTTGAATGTTTTGTATGGGCGTGGCGGCCCTGGGCGGACGCGATATCGCGGCGGCCGAGAGGTTTTTCGCGATCGCCCGGCCCACGAGGGAAAAACCGCGGCGGGTTCTCTTCCTGGTTCTAGGCGGCCCCGGCCGGGGACCGGAAGGAGATGAAGGAGCGAGCCACGCCGAGCTCGCACCGCTTCGGTGGGCCGGCGGCGAGGCGCTCTCGCTTCTGGTCCCGACGTCGCCGGCCGAGTGCTACGCGCTCGCCCGGGACGCGGCGCGCTCGGCGGGCCAGGGGCCCCGGCCCACGGCGCTCTACGTGGACCACGTGGTCGCCCACCTGCGCGAGTCGGTGGAGACCGATGCCCCGGGCTCGGAGAGCCCGGAAAATATCGGCGACGTCTATCGCCTCCGGGACGCGGAGATCCTGGTTGTCGCCGCCGGCATCGTGGGACGAGCGGCGCTGACCGCCGTGCGCGCCGCACGCGAGCAGGGGATCCGCGCCGGGCTCTACCGTCTGCTTCAGCTGTGGGGAGCACACGGGTCGGCTTCGGGGTGGCACGCATCGGTCGCCGCCATGGCGGCCCGGGCGCGCCGCGTCATCGTGCCCGAGCTGAGCGAGGGACAAGTGTGGGAGCCGGTCGCCGCGGCCCTCCAGAGATTCGAGCCGAGGAGCGTGACGCCGCTCTGGCCCGGCGCGCGCGGAGGGCGCGTATCGCCGGAACGGATTCTGGCGGAGATCGCCGCGATCGAAAGCGGCGGGAATCGCCCGGGGGACACACCGCCCCAGATCGCCCGGCGCGGGATGGCGATCCGGCTCGCGGGCGATCCGGCGCACGGTCTCCTGTTCACCGGCTATGTGCTCGCGGAAGCGGCGATGATCGACCGGCGCGCGGTGTCCCACCTGCCGTCCCTGGGCGCGACGGCTCGCGGACCCCTGAGCGGAGGAGCGCTCCGCGTCGGCGGGGAGCCGGACGAGGACCCCGTGGTGGTGTCGTCCGGCTGCCTGGTGGTCACCTCACGCGAGGCTCTCGCGCGATACGCTGGAGAGCTGGCGCCCGAAGGCCGGCTGATCGCGGAAGAGTCCTTGCCCGGGCTGCCCGAGTCGGCGATCGGGCTGCCCCTGGTCCGTACCGCGATCGAAGCGGGAGGCACGGCGATGGTCGTGGATCTCGTGGCCGCGGCCGTCGTGACCGAGATGACCGGCGCCGTGAGCCGGCGCGCGCTTCAGGAAGCGGCGGACCGGCTGTTGCCCGCGCGGGGAAGACCCGCGGCCCTGGCGGCGCTCGACGCGGGGATGGAATTGGGCAAGCGGCTCCTTCGCGCTTGATACGGGGAGACCCGCCACATGACACGAGACACTCAGGAGGTAGCGTTGGAAGACACTCTGTTCATGATCAAGCCGGACGCGGTCCGGCGCGGAAAGATTGGCGCCATCCTGGCGGAAGTCGAGAAGGCGGGGTTCGAGATCCTGGGCATCCGGATGGTCCGGCTTACCCCGGCCGATGCCCGGCGCTTCTATGCCGTGCACGAGGGGAAGCCGTTCCTGGACGACCTGGTCGCCTTCATGTCCTCGGGACCCGCGGTCCCGGTCCGGCTTCGCCGCGAGAACGCGATCCGGACGCTCCGCGAACTGATCGGCGCGACCGATCCCAAGGAGGCGAAACCGGGCACGATCCGGGCCCTCCACGCCGAGAGCAAGCAGTACAACGCGGTCCACGCTTCGGACTCGCCCGAGTCGGCGTCCGTCGAAATTCCGTTCTTTTTCGATGCCGCCGGGGCCTCTCGATAATCTATAGGTAGAGCATGCTGATCGACCTCCGAGAGCTCGCACAGGGGCAGACCCGCCTCGAGATGGAACTTACGGGGGAATCGGTGGGCATCACGCCCGCCGACGTCCCGCTCACGGGGCCACTCAGCCTCCAGCTGGAGCTGGACCGGCGCGGGGAGGAGATCTACATCCGCGGCGCCATCCAGGCGACGGCACACCAGGAATGCAGCCGCTGTCTGGCCGACGTTCCGGAGAATCTCGAATTGGACTTCGACGTCTTCTGTGCTAAGGTCCAGAATCCTCACGTCGAGGGCCATCCGGCGCTCGATGAAGAGGATGGCGGAGTTCACTTCCACGACGGCCGCACGCTTTCCATCGACGGGGAGATCCGCGAAGCGGTCATTTTGGGGCTCTCCATGAAGCCGCTTTGCCGGGAGGCCTGCAGGG
>JANLXD010000511.1:0-2556 GCA_031364935.1 Candidatus Eiseniibacteriota bacterium | reverse complement strand
CACATGGGCTGCTTGGTACGCACCTGTCTCCTGTGGCACACCTTTTCGCGAAAGGGAGGAGTTTCCATGTTCCGCTCATACCACGCTACCGTCGGACGAGGGGCAGCCGGTCGCTGTACGTATCCGGTCACGCTGATTTTGGCAATCGCCTTCGTCCTCGTAGGCGCGCTGGCGGGGGCGCCGGTCCCCGCTTCGGCGTCGCCCCTTGATTTCCAGCCGCTCGCGTTCCAGAACAGCACCTATGGCGACGCATCCTCTCTCGTTCAGACGTACGCCGCGTCCGAGAATCGTCCGATCCGCCGCGGCCGCCCGCGCTACCGCGACCGCGATCGCGATCGCTATTACGACACCGACCGCTACACGCCGCACTACTACGGCACTCTCGGCGCGGGCAACTTCGACCCCGACGCGCAGCCGGGCAACGGCCTCTGGGTGAACGGTGAGCTGGGCAGCGAAGTGGGCGAGGCGCTCGATCTCGGCGTCCGCGTTTCCTTGTACCATCGCGCATCGGGCCGCTCGCAGGTCGTGTCCGATTTCACCGATCCGGCCGGAAACGTCGGCCAGCGCGTCATCGACACGAACAACGTCGAGACGAACCTGATTCCGCTGATGGCCGTTCTCCGCGTTCGCTTCCCGGTCACGCGCGAGTTCCAGCCCTACGTCGGCGGCGGCATCGGCTGGGAGTGGCTCACCGTCAGCGGCACCGACGCCGCCGGCTTCGATTTCCAGGACGACTACGACGGGCTCGGGATGCAGCTGCTCGGCGGCTTGAACCTGGGCGTCTCGCAGAACATGGCCTTGTACGGCGAAGGGGTCTGGAACAAGAGCACGGTCTCGGCCAAATTCTTCGACCCCACCTTCGGCGGTGAGGTGAAGGAAGAGATCGAGATGGACGGCCTCGCGCTGCACGGAGGTCTCCGCTTCCGGTTCTAGTAGCCGTATCGTGGTGCCCTGAGGTACTTTCGTCGCGGATAGGTGACGCAGGGAAGGCGCCGCGTCCGGGCCACGCTTCGGCGGGGCGGTACTGGGACCAGGAGGTAGAAACATGGATCGTACCCGTAGCAGACGGGTGACGCTTCTCGCGGCGTTCGGGATCGCCCTCGTGGCGGTCGCGGGCGTCGCGTCGTTTGCGTCGCCCGCCGCAGCTCAAACCGCTCGCGCATCCGAGAACATCGGGCTCGGCTTCAAGGGGCTCGGCGCCCGGGTCGGCCTCGTGGACCCGGAGGGTGCGAGCAGCACCCTGGACCTCGGGTTTCACATCGACGCCGGCGAGATTGCGCGGAACGTGCACGTGTCGCCGATCGTCGAGTATTGGAGCGTCGGCCAGGATGTCGGCCCGTACAACGCGGATCTCAAGGATTTCTCTATCGGTCTCGACCTGGGCTTCGATTTCCCACTTCAAGATAGCCGCATCACTCCCTACGCCGGCGGCGGGCTCGGCCTTCACTTTTTGAAGGCGACGACAAACGTGCCCAACATCGACGACGAATCGCGCACCAAGCTTGGCCTGAACGCCCAAGGCGGCATCCGCACGGACGTCATGCCGAACCTGGCCCTCTTTGGCGAGTTGCGGTATAACTTCGTCTCGGACGCGAACCAGTTGAAGGTTCTGGGCGGGTTCACGTACCGCTTCATCTACTAGGGCCGGGAGGGCGCTATGAGATTGTTTCGTTCCGCTGGACTCTTCACGCTGCTGCTCGTGCTTGCGATCGGGCTTTCCGCGTGCCAGAAGAAGACCGAGACCGAGACCTCGATGACCGACACCACGGCCATGAGTGCCGAGAGCCCGTACCCCGTCGAGGAAACACCGCCGGCGGCCACGACGACACCGCCGCGGTCAACGCCTCGCAACCCACCGCGCACGACGCCCAGGGAGCCGAGCACGCCCTCGGTGCGGACCGCGCGGATCCCGGCGGGCACCACGATCGAAATCGCCATGGTCACGCCCGTTGACACGCGCACGTCGAACATCGGTGATCCCGTCGAGGGCAAGCTGACCGCTCCGCTCGTCGTGGACGGCAGGGTGGTGGCCGAGGAGGGCTCGTCGGTGCGGGGCAGCATCGCCGACCTCCAGCGGGCCAGCAAGTCGAACAAGGAAGAGGCTCGCGCCATGGTCAAGTTCAACTTCAACGAGCTGGAGACCGTCTCCGGCGACAAGCGAATCAGTTCGACCGTGACGGGCAGCGAGGGCCGCCTCGCGGCCAAGTCGACCAGCACGCGCGACAAGCTGATCATCGGCGCGGTGCGCGCGGCCTATTCCGACTATCTGCCGCGCGACCGCCATCCCGTGGTGGCGCTGTTCGTGACGCTCGACAGCCAGGAGGTCGACGCCAATGTGCATCCCGCCAAGACCGAGGTCCGGTTCCGCAATGCGGGCCTCGTCCGCGCGCTGATCGTGCACGCGCTGAAGGAAGGCCTTGCCCGCGAGGGCAAGCGCACCGCGGCCAACAGCGACGGCGCCGCACTGGCTTCGTTCCGCCCGTCATTCGCGCCGCGTCCGGCCAATTGGGACTGGCGGCGCTCGCCGGCCTATCCCACGGGGGGAACGCCGGGCTT
>JANLXD010000481.1:0-5626 GCA_031364935.1 Candidatus Eiseniibacteriota bacterium | reverse complement strand
GTGGCCGAGCACGCGCTTCGTTTGGAGAGCTTCTCGCGCGACCAGATTCTCGAGAATCGCCTGGCGCGGCGCCTGGGCGCGGCCGAGCAGGCGCTTCCGGAATTCCTGGACGAGGTCGCCTCCGCCGCGCCCACGCCGGGCGGCGGGACCGTCGCGGCCGTGGCCGGCGCCCTGGCCGCCGCGCTCGCGAGCATGGTCGCGCGGCTCACGGTGGGGAAGAAGAAGTACGCGGACGTCGAGGGTCGGATGCGCGAAGTGGAGCGGGAGGCCGAAGCGTGCCGGCGGGAGCTGTTGGAGCTGGCGGAGGCGGACGCGCGGGCCTACGAGGCCTATCGCGCGGCCGCGCGCGCTTCCTCGCGCACACCGGAGGAAACGGCCTCGCGGACTCGCGCGCTCGAGGAAGCGGCGCGCGGGGCGGCCGAGGTGCCTCTTCGCACGGCGGAGGCCTGCGTGCGCGCGCTCGAGCTGGTCGAGGCGGTCGCGGAAGCGGGAAATGAAAATGCGGTGAGCGACGCGGGTGTCGCGGCCTGGCTCGCGAGAGCCGGCGCCGAGGGCGCCGCGCTGAACGTACGGATCAACCTGCCGTCGGTCTCCGAGGCCGAGCGCGGCCCGCTTCTCACGCGCGCGCGGCAATCGGTGGCGCGGGCGCGCGCCTTGCACGAGGCGTGCGTCGAGCGCGTGGAGCGGCGGATGCCGGCGCCCGCCGCGGTGTAGGGAAGGATCGGGAGCGGCGTGGATCGAAATATCGCGATCAAGAAGAAGGCGCAGCAACTCGTCCAGAAGGGCCAGATCGACGCGGCCCTCGCGGAATTCGAGAAGCTGTTCGCGCAGGGGGACAAGGACCCCTACGACTTCATCGTGGTCGCCGATATCCTGGCCAAGCGCGGCTCCATGATGGAATCGGTTCGCCGCTACCGCCAGGCGGTCGAGGAATACACGAAGGCCGAGCTGTTCAAGAACGCGATCGCGGTCTGCAAGAAGATCCTCCGCATCTCCAAGGAAGACCTCCTGATTCACCGCACGCTCGGGGAGCTGTACGCCAAGGAAGGTCTCTACTCGGACGCGATCATCCACTACCTGGAATTCGCCGAAGGATCGATCCGCCGCCAGGAGCACGAGCCCGCCCTCGACGTGATCGAGACCGTGCTCTCGCTCTCCCCCGACAACACCGAGCTCTCCGAGAAGTTTGTCGAGATCGCGATGCGCGCCGACCAGCCCGAGCGCGGCGGGCGCGAGCTGTATCGGCGGGCCGAGCGCGTCGCGCGCGCCGGTAAGTCGGCCGAGGCGGCCGAGCTCCGCGACCGCGCCTCCACTCTGGCGCCCGGGCTTCAAGATAGCGGCGGCGGGGACGAGGCGCCCGGGCGGAAGCCTCTCCAGGACGCCGGCTTCTCGGCGCGTGGGGCCGGCGGGGCGGGCCACGCGACGGCGAAGGGCAAGGTCGGGGGCCCCAGGACCGAGGGGGGCGAGCTCGACCTCGACTCGATGGTCGAGCCCGGCGAAGGGGAAGACGCCCAGGCTCCCGAGCCGGGGGTGCTCCGCTTCGACGCCGGCCGCTCCGAAGAGGAGACCGAGCAAGTGGAGGCCGAGGTCGAGGAGGAGGCGTTCGAGGAAGAGCGGGTCTCCGCGGCGGCCGAGACGGCCGACGCGGTCGCCACGCACGCGGAGCTCGCTTCCGAATACCTGAGCGCGGGAAATCGGGAGATGGCGGCCGAGGAGTTCTGGAAGGCGGCCGAGCTCGCGTTCTTCCGCGGCGACCTGCCTCGGGTCCGGATGCTCCTGAGCTCGCTCCTCACGGCGATCCCGGGACACGAGGCCGCGCTGCGCCGGCTGGTCGACATCACCGCCCAGGCCGAGGATCACCCGGCCGAGGCGAAGGCGCGCTTCGATCTCGCCGAGGTGTACCTGGCCCACGAAGAGTGGCCGCTGGCTCGCGCCGAGTACATGCGCGTGCTGGAGCTGAACCCCTCGAACGACCGCGCCCGCGCCCGCGTCCAGCGCCTGGATTCGCTGAACGGGGACGTGGGGGTGGATCTCGACTCGATCGACGCGCCCAAGCCGTCCGCATCGGTGCGCGTGCGCGACGACCAGCCGCAGGACATGGACAACCTGGTGGACCTCGAGGAGATCATCGACGAGTTCAAGGCCGGGATCTCCAACACGATCTCCGGGGAGGACCACGAGAGCCACTACGATCTCGGCATGGCCTACATGGAGATGGGGCTCCACGATGAGGCGATCGAGGAATTCCAGGTGGCCTCGAAGGGCGGACCGATGGAGCTCAAGTGCCTCGAGATGATCGCGCTTTGTTATCTAGAGAAGGACGAGCCTGCGGCGGCGGCGCGCGAGCTGGACAAGGCGCTGCAGCTCCCCGGACACGGTCCGGAAGAAACGATCAGTATCCGGTACAATCTGGGACTGGCGAACGAGCGGCTCGGCAACCTGGACCGGGCGCTCCAGCATTTCGAAGAGGTATATCTCTTGAACGTGGACTTCCTCAAGGTGGCGACGAAGGTGCGCGAGGTGAAGGCGAGGCTCGCGGGCGCCCAGGGCGAGGCATGAGCCGCTCGACCATCGACCTCCACATGCACTCGACCGCCTCGGACGGCTCCGACGCCCCCGAGGCCGTCGCGGCGCTGGCCGAGCGGAACGGCCTCGCCGTGATCGCGCTCACCGACCACGACTCGCTGGACGGGATCCCGGCCGCCGCCGCGCGCGCCGAGGCCGCCGGCATTCGCCTCATCCCGGGGGTCGAGCTCTCGGTGCACGAGGAGGGCACGGACGTGCACCTGCTCGCGTACGGGTTCGACCCCACCGACCCCGAGCTGACCGCGTCGATCGCCCGCTACCGGGACGCCCGCCGCGAGCGCGCCCGGAAGATCCTCGCGCGGTTGAAGGGGCTGGGGATCCGGGTCCCGCTGGAGACGGTCGAGGAGATCGCGCAGGGGGGCGCCCTGGGACGGCCGCACGTGGCGGAGGCGCTTCTCCAGGCGGGGCACATCGAGACCTTCAATGAAGCGTTTCAGCGCTTCCTGGGCGCGCACGCGCCCGCTTACGTGTCCAAGGCAGTGGTCCGGCTGGAAGAAGCGGTGAGCGTGGTGCGCGACGCGGGAGGCGTCACGGTGCTCGCCCATCCCGGGACGCTCAACCGGGATCACCTCATCCCCGGCTGGGCGCGGCGCGGCCTCGACGGGATCGAAGTGTGGCACTCGAAGCACGACGCGACCGCCATCGCGCGCTACCAGGGCTTCGCCAAGCTCCACGGGCTTCTCATGACGGGCGGCTCCGACTATCACGGGGAGCGGACGCCCGCGGTGACGATCGGCTCGGTGCCGATTCCCGAGAGCATCCTCGCCCCGCTGGACGAAGCGTTCCGCGCCCGGAGACCCGCGGCGTCGGGGCGGTAAGCAGCTTCGGTTCCGATTGCGCCACGCTTCACCCTCTGTTAGCGTCACCTTCCCCCGGACATGCGAACCGCCGTTCGAAGTGCCGCCCTCATCGCCTTCTCGGTCGCGTGCGGCTACGCGAAGCTGATCCTGTTCCCCTACCTCTTCTTCGTGGAGCTTTTCTCGGTGGCGGTCTTTCTGTCGGGGGTGATCGTGGGCGTGCGTTGGGGACTCTGGGTGGGCGCGGTCGCGCGGCTCGTATTCAGCGTCGCGAACCCGTACGGTCCGCCGCATCCGTGGGTCCTCGCGGCGCAGATCGTGGGGGCCGCGCTCCTGGGTGGGCTGGGCGGGCTAGCCCGCCGCGCGCTCGCGGGACGCGCCGCCGACTCCGCGGCCTTCCGCGCGGCCGTTCTGGGAGCCTGCGGCCTCTGCGGCACGGCGGGGTATGACCTTCTCACCAATATCGCGCAGGGGATCGCGTTCGGCGCGCCGCGCGCGACCCTGGCGATGGGGGCGCTCCCCGCGCTCCAGCACATCGCATCCAACACGGCCATCTTCGTGATCGTCGGCGGGCTGGCGGTCCCCTGGTTCCGTCGAGACCCACGCCTGCTGGGCCATGCGGCGTAGCGCGCGGGCGCTCGGCTCGATGGCCGCCCTTCTCCTCGGCGCTTTCGCGGCGGCGCTCGTGCTCGGCGCGGCCTCCGCCGGAGCGGAGCCCGCCGATTCCACCGCCGCGGCGCCGGGGGACACGCTGCGCTTCGAGCGTCCATTCTCGGACCTCGTCGCGGCTTCGCGCGCGGACTCGGCGGCCGCACGCGCGGACTCGGCTGCCGCGCTCGCGACCGCGGCCGCCGACACGTCCGGATTCGTGATCCGCGTGGACGCCGCCCGAAAGCGCGGCGAGACGTCGCTCGCGGATCTACTCCGCGGGCGTCGCCCGATCTTCGTCGCGGCGGCGCCCAGCTTCGCGTCGGCCTCCGGGCTCCCGATTCTTCTCGACGTGGGCGGCGTCGCCCGTCCACGACCCGAGACGATCGCGGGGGAGCGGGCCACCGACCGCACGGTGATCTCCAGCCTTCCCACGGTGGCCGGCGCGCCGGCGCTCGCGACCGCGTGGGACTTGCCGGAAAGCCGCGGGTTCGACTCCTTCGACTTCGTGGCCATCGACTCGATGCTTTCTCCCGGGCCGTTCCGCTCGGCGGGCGAGCTTCTCGCGCGTCCGCGGACCGTGCCTTTCACCGCGTTCGCGATGCCGGATCCGCCGTTGCCGGAGCGGGTGCGGAGCGCCCTCTTCTACCGGCGGGGCGACGGAGACTTGCTCGACACCGGCGCCCGCTTCTCCTCGCCGCTCCTCGCGCGCGGTGTGGCGGCGTCGTTCACGCGTCACACCGCCGACGCGCTCCCGCCCTTTCTCACGTCGCTCTCGACGCGCTACACCCTGGCCGCGGGCCTCACGCGTCCCGGCGCGTTCCGCTCCTGGGTGGAAGGGCGGCTCTTCACGATGAACACGGAGATCGATTTTCCCGGCGGGTACAAAACCGGCTCGTTCCAGGCCCTCACGCACGCCCGTGCGGAATGGGCGTCGCGCGAAGCGGCGCTCCACGCGCAATGGAGGGGAAGCACGCTTCGCGCCTCCGGCGCGCTTCGGGTGGGGCAGGGACTGGCGACCCAGGTCGGCTATCAGGAGAGCCGCGAGCGGTGGCGCTTCCCCGAGCTCGCGGCCGAGGGATGGCTCTCTGGAACTTTGGGAACGCTCGGAACGGGGGGCGCAGGCGCGGCGGGCTGGACGTGGTCGGTCGGCGGCGAGGCGGCCCGGCGCCGGATCGACTACCGGGAGGATTCGGCGACGTCGTTCCGACGCCAGATCTACTCGGGCCGGCTCACGGCCGGGCTTCGCCGGGGCGGTGACCGCGGCGCGGCGGCCGACGTCGCCGCGGATATGCGCGAAGGGGACGAGACTCTGGTCGACGCCAGGCTCTCGCTCTGGGCGGCGGCGCCGCGCCGCCGCGTTCGCCTGGATCTCGAGTCGGCGAACGAACGGCCGACGTACGTCGACCGGCTCTCGCCCGCTCACGAGAACACCTACTTTCCCACCGCGGACTTTTCGAAGACGATCGTGATCCAGCGTTCGGGGAATCCCGCGCTGCGGGCGCGCGCCCTTCGCGGCGCCCTGGCGGCGGGCTCCCTCGCGCTCGGCCGGGTGGACCTGCTCGCGTTCGGGTCGATCCGCCACATCACGGACG